>JANXAP010000018.1 GCA_025062275.1 Dehalococcoidia bacterium | reverse complement strand
CCGAAGGCGTAGGCCCAGTAGGCCAGCACCGCCGCCGCTGTCATCCCCAGGGCGGCCCACAGGGCCGTCACCGACGCCTGCTCCATATCTCCGTTCCCCAGCTTAGCACGGCTGCAGGCATGGGACGACCTGGCTAGGAGGAGAAGGCATTCCTGAGGACATCCATCAGCTCATCGTAGGGTAGGCCTTTGCCGAGGTAAGAGTCGCCCACCCGTATCTCGAAGTGCAGGTGGAACTCGGTGCCGGGGGCCGTCACCTCCTCGGGGGTGCCGCTGTTGCCCACGTAGCCGATAACCTGTCCCGCTTCCACCCTGGTGCCCATCTGGATATCGGGGGCGACGCCGTCCAAGTGGGCATAGCGGGTCACCACGCCGCCGCCGTGGTCGATCCAGACCTGTCGACCCCGAAAGCGGTCCAGGGCCTGCTCGTCGGTGTAGCCCTGGGACCGACTGCGGCGCAGAAGCTCGTCCAGCTCCTGAGGGGTCAGGGGGCGGTAGTCGTGGTCGGCTCGGACCACCACGCCGGCCTTAGCAGCCAGCACCGGCGTCCCTCGACCGATACGGACACAGGAGAAGCCATCGTAGAAGTCGATGCCCTCGTGGACGCCGGCACGGTAGGGGCGAGGAGCATTGGGCAACAGGTTGGGGGAAGTGGGCAGACAGGCGCCCTCGATAGGCATGCGGAAGCCCGTCAGCGCCGGCGCGGGCGTGGGGGTCGGCGTCGGGGTGGGGCTGGGAGTTGCCGGGGGCGTGGGCAGGGCGGTGACGGGCGGAGAGGGTGTGGGTGTCAGGCCAGCAGGGGCGGTCTGGAGCTTCGTAACGGCGGCCCCGCCGCCGCAGGCCGCCAGCAGGAGCAGCAGGGCGAGGGCCACCGCGACCTTAGCCGGCCACAGAGTAGCCCTCCTCCTCCATGGCCTTGACGATCTCGTCCAGCGACGAGCGCTCGGGGTCGTAACGCAGTGTCACCTGCTGAGACTGCGGGTCGCCGGAGAGGAACTCGACGCCCGGAAGGGCCGTCACCGCCTTGCGGATGGCGGCGATGCAGTGGTCGCACGAGATGTTGGGGGAATGGAGGGTCACCTGCTCCGCTGCCATGAAAGAACACCTCCCAGGACATGTGCCCATCTCTCGAGTATAGGGCGGCGACGGGCGAGGCGCAACGCCCGACGGTGGGCTGCCCAGGCCAGCGCATCGTCCAGGGGGGCGAGTGCGACCTGGCCATATCGGCGGGCCAGCGCCAGGGCGATGAGGCGATCGGCGAAGTGGGGGTTCTTGGGCAAGAGCGGCCCGTGCAGGTATGTGCCGAAGGCGTTGCGGTAGACGGCGCCTTCGCCTCCATCCTCGCCGTTGTTGCCGAAGCCTGCCAGCACCCGCCCCAGGGGCCGCGCCCCCGGTCCCAGATAGGTGCGCCCGCCGTGGTTTTCGAAGCCCACCAGGGTGCCCTCTTCCCACCCGACAGCGACGTTGCCGATGAAGCGCCGGGCAGCAGGTCCCGGGTGCACCGTCCAGGCGTCGAAGAGGCCCAAGCCAGGCAACTCCTCGCCCTCAGCCGTGCGGTAGAAACGCCCCAAAAGCTGGTAGCCACCACAGACGGCCAGGACCACTGCCCCTGCCTCCACCGCCTCCAGCAGGGCGGGGCCTTTCTGGGCTGTCAGATCGCGGGCTACCAGCCTCTGCTCTCGATCCTGGGCCCCTCCCAGGAAGTAGAGGTCGTACCGGCTAGCTTCCAGCCGGTCGCCGGGGCCCAGTTCCTCCACCTCCAGCCCGATATCGCGAGCGGCGCAGCGCTCCCGCAGGACGATGACGTTACCCCGGTCGCCGTACACGTTCATGTGCCTGGGGTAGAGCCAGGCCAGGCGCAGCTTCACGGCTCCGCCTCCTCCCAGAAAGGCGGACGGCCAGCCCACCGCGCCAGCACCTCCCGCACGCGCAGCAGGGCGGTATAGGTGGGCAGGACGTGCAGCGTCTCGCCCGGCGCGGTGCGGCCGATGGCCAGCCGCAGGGCCGCCACTGGCCGTGGCTCCACGGCCAGCTCGCATCCCAGGCGGGCGTAGTGCAGCCGCAGGGCCAGGTCCTCGGCACGAGTGCCCGAGGCCACAGCCCACTCCACTCGCCCCGAGAGGAGCTCGAAGTCCACGTCCCAGATCCAGGACACGTCACGGCCGTCGGCCAGACCGTCGTTGAGGAACAGGGCCAGGCGCAGGGGGGCAGGCCGCTGCGAGAGAATGCGCAGCACCTGGTTCAGGCCGGCAGGGTTCTTGGCCAGCACAACATGCACGTGCCGCCCCTGGACGACCAGCCGCTCCTGCCGACCGAAGGCACCCCCGAAGCGGACCACGCCCTCCTCGATGGCCGACCAGGGCAGGCCCAGGGCCAGCGCCGTCGCCACGGCAGCCATCACGTCGTAAGCGGCGTAGGTGCCCTCCAGCGGCAGAGGGAGAAAGCGCCTGCCCCCGTCGGGCAGCCGCAGATGCAGGCGGCCCTCCTCCAGCGACCCCTCCAGATGGGGGGCAGGGCGGCTGAGGCCGCATTCGGGACACCGCCAAATCCCCAGGTGCGCGTAATGGACGCAGCCGTAGGTCAGCTCACCGGCGCAGGCGGGGCACCAGCGGGCATCGGCAGCATGCTCCAGGGTCGGCAGGCAGTGGGAGCCAGGAGCGAGTCCGTAGAAAAGCGTGGGCCTGCGGGCGGCTCCAGCCAGCGAGGCTACGGCAGGATCGTCGGCGTTGAGGACGAGAGCTGTCCCCGTGCCCAGGGAGGCCGCCGCCCGCCGCCACACCTCGGCCACGTGATCCACCTCGCCGTAGCGGTCTAGCTGGTCGCGAAAGAGGTTCAGGAAGACGACGGCGCGGGGCGAGAGAAGGGCTGCTGCCTCGGGCAGGGTAGCCTCGTCCACCTCGAACACACCGAGGGAGCGCTCGCCCTCGCCGATGCGTCCGTCGGCCCTGGCAGCCTGGCAGAGGGCGGCGGCTATGCCACGCACCAGGTTCGAGCCGGCTGCATTGGCCACCACCCGCAGTCCTGCCGCCCGGGCCATACCCGCCAGGAGGCGGGCGGTCGTGGTCTTGCCGTTGGTGCCCGTGACCAGCACAGAGCCAGCTCTCAGGTCGGCCGCCAGCCGAGGCACCAGAGCAGGGTCCAGCCTCAACGCCAGCAGCCCGGGCAGGGCAGTGCCGCCTCCCAGCCCCAGCCGGCGCACTATGAGAGAAGCGCCCTTGGCTGCCAGCACCGCCGCGTCCACTCCGCCGCTCCGTGGGTGGGGGCTAGCGGTTGGCCAGAGAATACAGTTCCATCAGCTCGGCCACCACCTCCTCCTCGCGTCCCTGGCGAATGCCGTCGATGACGCAGGTGTGCAGGTGGCCGTCCAGGATGAGGGCCTCCAGCTTCTCGATGGCACGGCGCACCGCATAAGTCTGGCGGAGGATATCGGGGCAGTATTTGTCCTCCTCGATCATGCGCCTTATGCCCTGGAGGTGCCCCTCGATGTAGCTGAGGCGCTTGAGGGCTTCCTTGCGAACGCTCTCCTTCATATCGCACTCGTGATACCCATCCCCTGGGGGGAGGGGCCTGGCGCCATGATATCCCGCCAGGTGCATAGGGTCAACGGCCGATGCCTCCGCCGCTAGGGACTGGTCAGGACAGGAGGAGAGAGAGGGCGCGCTGCCAGTCGGAGAAATCGGGAAAGACGAGGGACGCCCCGGCCTGGCGCAGGTCGTCCTGACTGTAGTAGCCGGTGGCGACTCCCACCGGCACGAAACCGCAGGCCAGGGCGGCGGCCACGTCCAGGGGCGTATCGCCCACCACCAGCACCCGCGCCGGCTCCCTCCCCCGGGCAGCGCGGCGGGCTGCCAGGGCCACCAGCTGCGCCCTGTCCTCGGCATCGTCCCCGAAGGCCCCGCTCTGGAAGTGGCCGTCAAGCCCGTACCTCCTCAGCTTGAGCTGGGCCCCCTCCCGGAAGTTGCCCGTGGCCAGGCCCAGGGTCACATCCTCACGGAGGTGCAGGGCCGACAGCAGTTCGGGGATCCCGGGCAGCACTTGGCCCTGCGTCTCCCACAAGGTGCGCTCCAGGTGCCAGACATATCGCTCCTTGAACTCGGCCACTATGCGACGAAAGTCGCCGTCGATGCCGTGCTTGCGCAGGGCGTCCCGCAGGATGGAGGGATCGGTGCGGCCCGCGTAGGGGATATCGGCCAGGGCATCGGCGATGCCGAACATCTCCTGGAAGGCACGGTTCATGGCCAGGACGCCAGCGCCCCCCGTACGTAGCAGCGTCTGGTCGAGGTCGAAGAGGACGACGTTCAACGGAGACACAAACAGGTCACTTCTCTACCGGCAGGCCGGCCTTGATCCAGGCGTCGGTCCCTCCCTCCAGGTTGTAGAGGCGGGTCAGCCCGGCTGCAGCCGCCATCTCGCAGGCCAGGGCGCTGCGCTGGCCCACGGCACACACGAAGATGATGTCCTTGTCCTGGGGCAACTCGTGACGCCGGGCGAAGACCGACCCCACAGGGATGAGCTTCGCCCCCGGCACGTGGCCGGCCTGGTATTCGTGAGGCTCCCGCACGTCGATGACCACCACATCGTCGCGGGACATCATCTCCCGCGCCTCTTCCACCGTGATGCGGGTGAAGGGTTCCTGGGGATGCTTCACAGCCATGATGGTCCCCTCCGCACTCGTTCCGAGGAATATTCTACTAAGTCGACTGGACTACGGGAATTGCCCGCCCTCCCCGGTGGGGGCTATCATGGCCCTAGCCCAACAGGAGGTCTTGTCCATGGCCGACGAGGCCGCCATCCGCGAGCTGCTGACCAAAATGGAGCAGGAGCGGGCACGGCTCCTGAGCCTCCTGGAGTCCCTCTCGGAGGAGGAGGCCAGCACCCCCGCCAAGCCCGGCGAGTGGACGCCCAAGGAGCAGATAGCCCACCTGTGCGAGGCCGAGTCCGCCTACCGGGCCTGGGTCCAGAAGGCCCTCCAGGAGGACAATCCCAACCTGGACGGCGTCCTGGGAGAGCCGGTGGCCATCCCGGTAGACCGGGCCAACCAGGCCAGCAAGGAAGAGCTGCTGGCGGAGCTGAAGCGACAGCGCGAAAAGACCCTGGAGATGATAAAGGCCCTGAAACCCCAGGACTACGACCGCACCGCTACCAACTCCCTATTCGGGACCCTGACTGTCCTGCAGTGGCTGCGCTCCTATTACCGCCACGACCGTATGCACTACGACCAGGTGCTGGGGCAAGAGCCTGGCTACCGTCCCCGATATCTCACCGGCCAGGAGCCGGACCAGCGCGGCCGCCGCTTCCTGACCAGCTAGCGCCCTGGCCAGCTCGCCTCCGTGGCGAGCCGGGCCGCTATTGCCGGCCGGCGGCGATGCGGCGGGCCAACTCCTCCGGCGACACGTCCTCGATGTGGGTGGCGATCCACCACTGGTTACCCCAGTCGTCCTGGACTGCCCCGGCCCGGTCGCCGTAGAAGTGGTCGACAGGCTCGGCCAACGAAGTCGCGCCGGCCTGGAGGGCGCGTCGGTAGAGGGCGTCGGCGTCCTCGACGTAGAGGTAGAACATGGCCGGCTTGGGCGGGTGCTCGTCGGTGGCATCGGCTAGCATGATGATGGAATCCCCGATCCGCACCTCGGCGTGCATTACGTTGCCCTGCGGCCCCGGCATGCGGAACATCTCCTCGGCCCCGAAGGCGGCCTTGAGGAAGTCGATGAAGCGGGCGGCCCCGTTGACCATCAAGAAAGGGGTAACGGTGTGGTAGCCCTCGGGCACGGGTCTCACAGCCACGGCAGCGTCCTCCTTTTGCTCTTGCCTGAATCGGGCAGGACAGGCCCACTGTACCACACCGCCCATCGCCCTGCATTGGGGACGAGGGCGAGAACGGCTGTCCGGGCGCAGACACAGCGGGGAGCAGCGGTAGGGGGAGCTTTTGCGCTGGCACCCCCGGTGGGACTCGAACCCACGCTCTCCGGCTCCGGAGGCCGGCGCTCTCTCCACTGAGCTACGGGGGCGTCCTCCGCAGCTAAATGATAAGGCGCCCCCGTCGGGGCTTTCAAGCTGCGGCCCTGCCTAGTCGGTTGACAGCTCCAAGCGCTGGCACCATCCTTCCTAGAGGTGCCTTCTCGAGGGGGCGCTCGCCAGCCCCCGCTGCAGGACAGCTGCCATGGAAGCCCGGGAGGTCCAGGGCCTGCTGGACAGCAAGCTGGCACGGCTGGAAGAGCTGTGCCGGCGGGTGCTGGACTCCCGCCGCCTCATCGTCGCCAGCAACCGCGGGCCCATCGAGTTCGTCCGTCGGGCCGATGGCTCCCTCCAGCCGCGGCGGGGCAGCGGCGGCCTGGTGACGGCCCTCCTGTCGGCCGCCCGCTTCGTGCCCATCACCTGGGTGGCCGCCGCCATGGACGAGAACGACCGCGAGGCGGCCCAGGCCAACGACGGCGTCATCGAGCTGGCGGACATGAATATGCGCCTTCGCCTGGTAGTCGTGCCCGAGCGCACCTACCGCCGCTACTATTACGTCTTCGCCAACCCCCTCCTCTGGTTCGTGCAGCACTACATGTGGAACGCTCCCTGGTCGCCCATCATCGGTCGGGCCGTGCATCAGGCCTGGGACTCGGGCTACGTGCCGGTGAACCGGGCCTTTGCCCGTGCCATCGCCGAAGAGGCATCCCGGCAGGGAGGGTCGCCCTTCGTCATCGTCCACGACTACCACCTGTACCTGGTGCCCGCCGAGGTGAAGGCCCTCCTGCCCGAGGCCACCGTCCTCCATTTCACCCACATCCCCTGGCCGGCGCCGCGCTACTGGGGGCTGCTGCCCAGACACATGCGCCAGTCCATCCACGCCTCCCTCTGCGCCGCCGATATCGTGGGGATGCAGACGCGCTACGATGCCCGCAACTTCCTCTACGCCTGTGAGAACATTCTGCCCGACGCCATCGTGGACCACCAGCACTTCACCATCACTTACGAGGGCCATACCACCTACGTGGCCCACTACCCCGTGTCTGTGGACGTGCAGGGCCTGTCGGAGCTGGCCGAAAGCGCCGAGGTGGAGCGCTATCGTCGCCGCCTGGCCCCGTTCCTGGCCGACTGCACGGTGGTGCGAGTGGACCGGGCCGAGCCCAGCAAGAACATCGTGCGCTCGCTGAGGGCCTGGGAGGAATTCCTGTGGCGCTATCCTGACTTCCAGAGGCGAGCAGTGCTGCTGCAGTTCCTGGTGCCCTCCCGCACGGAGCTGGACGTCTACCGCAACTATGTGGACGAGGTGTTCCAGCTCACCGACGAGATCAACGACCGCTTCGGCGACGAGGAATGGCAGCCGGTGCGCATATTTTACGAGCACAACTACCCCCAGGCCATCGCCGCCCTGAGCCTCTACGACGTGCTGTTCGTCAGCCCCATCATCGATGGCATGAACCTGGTGGCCAAAGAGGGGCCTCTGGTGAACCGTCGGAATGGGGTGCTGGTGCTGTCGGAGATGGCCGGAGCCCACGAGCAGCTGAAAGAGGCGGCCATCTCCATCTGTCCCACCGACATGGAAGGGATGGTCCAGGCCCTCTATCAGGCATGCACCATGCCCCATGAGGAACGGCGCCGAAGGGCAGAGGCCCTGCGGCGACTGGTCCAGGAGGAGGACATCCTCCACTGGCTGGAGGCACAGCTCAGGGATTTATGGGCGGTGGCCCAGGGGCAAAGGCCCTGAGCAGCCCCCGCAGCAGCGTTTCCACCCCCTCCACGCCCTCCACCCGGTAGTGGGCCAGCTCCAGCACGAGAGGCGGTGTCTCGGGGCTGGCCACCGCCACACAAACCGCCCGCAGGCCGGAGGCCCGCCGCAGGCGGCGGAACATGGGTACATCGGTGACATCGTCGCCCAGGGCCAGCACCCCCCGCAGATGGTGGCGTCGCGCCAGCTCCAGGGCGGCGGTGCCCTTGTCGGCCCCTACGGGCGGCCTCAGCTCCAGGACCATCTTCCCTTCCAGCACCCAGAAGGAGCGGCAGGCGGGGGAGGCGGTGATAGCCGCCAGCACCGCCTCCCGGGCAGCCTCGGGGGAAGGCGAGAGCCGGTAGTGGACGGCCACCCCGACCTCCTTGTCCTCCAGGAGCAGGCCCGGCAGGTCCAGCCGCTGCAGCTCGGCCAGGGCGGCGCGGGCCAGACGACGGTAACGGCCCAGCCCGGGCACCGTTCGCATCCGCCCTTCCTCCCACCGCTCCAGGCCGTGACTGCCCACGTAGACGATGCCCTCCAGCCCCACCCAGCGCCGCAGCTCCTCCGCCCGCCGCCCCGAGAGGAGCGCCACCAGCACGCCGACGGCCGCCAACGCCTCCAGCAGCTCGAGGATGGACGAGGGCAGCCTAGCCGCTCCGGGAGTGGGAGCGATGGGCGACAGGGTGCCGTCCACGTCCGAGAACAGTCCCAGGGGACGGGGAAGGAGGGAGGCCAACGACTCGGGGTCCGGCAGCGGCTCGGCCATCTCTCGCTTTTACCGTCCGCTACCAATATAGACGGCCGCCTGGGCAGCGACAGCGGCCCCTGCTAAAATGGCCCCGCAGCTTGACGCTGACGCGAGGGTCATAAAAGGAGGCGCCATGAAGGGACTGGCCCTTGTCCTGGGGGGCGGCGGGCCTGTGGGGATTGCCTGGGAAACGGGCATCATTGCCGGGCTGGCGGAGGAAGGCGTAGACCTGTTGCGAGCAGAGCTGATAATCGGCACCTCGGCAGGGTCGGTGGTGGGGGCCCAGTTGGCCCTGGGACGCCACCCCTCCCAGATGCTGCAGGCCCAACTGGCCGCCGAGGCACGGTCCGAAGGCGACAGGCCCCTGCAGGAGGCGGCCCAGGCCAACATGCAGGCCTTCCTGGAGATGTTCACCCGCCTGCGTCTGGGCAGCGGCAGGCCCGAGGACCTGCGACGCGAGATCGGGGCCTTCGCCCTTCGCGCCCAGACCATCAGCGAGGAGACCTGGCTCGCCGGCTTCGGTCGCACCCTGGGCGAGGCCCCGTGGCCGGAGCGGGACTTCCGCTGCACGGCAGTGGACGCCGAGGACGGCTCCTTTATGGTCTGGACACGGGAATCGGGGGTTCCGCTGGTGAGGGCGGTGGCCTCCAGCTGCGCCGTGCCGGGCATCTTCCCGCCGGTCACCATCAACGGCCGCCGGTACATGGACGGCGGGGTGCGCTCGGGCACCAACGCCGACCTGGCCCGCGGCTGGCCCAAGGTGGTGGTCCTCTCGGTGATGGGTGCACGACGCAACGACCCGCTGGCCGAGAACGCTCGCCTCGTCCTGGAGCGGGAACTGAAGGCCCTGGAGGAGTCGGGCAGCCAGGTTTTCCTCATCCGGCCCGACGAGGCGTCGCTGGATGCCTTCGGCCTGAACCTGATGGACTTCCGCCGCAGGCGGGGGGCAGCCGAGGCCGGCTACCGTCAGGGGAAGGCCGAAGCGGCACGGCTGCGCGCCCTTCTAGCCTGATGGGCCATCAATTGGCCGAGGCGGCACTAGGCCATACCTCCTCGACAGGCCTGGGCAGCCCGGCCCAGTAGCCCTGAGCGTAGTCGACGCGACACTTGCGCAGCGCCGACAGGGTGGCCTCGTCCTCCACCTGCTCGGCTATGGACTCCATGCCCACGGCCCGCGCCGCAGCCGCGATGGCCCGCACCAGCCTACGGTCGGCCTCGTTCTCGGTCATGCCGGCCACGAAAGAGCCATCGATCTTGATGAAGTCGAAGGGCAGCAGGCGGAGGCGCTGGAGGGAGTTGTAGCCCACGCCGAAGTCGTCGGCAGCGAAGGCGCAGCCAAGCTCCTTCATGCGTAGCATGAACTGGCGGGCCCCTTCCAGATCGGCGATGTCAGCGGTCTCGGTCACCTCGAAAACCAGGCGGCCGGGACTGGGTGCGGCCTCCCGCACCGCCCTATCGATGGCCTCCGTCGCCCCGTTCTGGCCCAGGGTCCGCCCCGAGATGTTGATGTGGATGTCCATGTGAAGGCAGACTGACTGACCGTCGGCCTCCAGTCGCCGCAGCAGGGCCAGCGCCTGCTCCACCACCCACTGGTCGATCTGTCGTATCAGTTCGGTGCGCTCGATGGCGGGCAGGAAGGCGCCGGCGGGGATGACCTCCCCGTCCTCCAGCAGGCGCAGCAACAGCTCGTAGCGGTCGACCCGGCCGCTGCGCAGATCGACGATAGGCTGGCAGTAAAGGCGGAGGCGGCCCTCGGCCATGGCTGCCCGCACCCGTCCCTCCCAGGAGAGACGAGACTGGAGGCGTCGGGCCTCGGCCTCGCCCGGCTCGTAGACGACGGCCCGGCGGCCACCTTCGGCCTTCGCCTTGTACATGGCCACATCGGCCCGGGCCAGCAATTCCTCGGCGTCGTTGGCATGGTCGGGGAAGAGGGCCACGCCGACGCTGGCCACTGCCGGCACCCCCTGCCCGAACAGGAGCACCGGGCACTCCAGGGTGTCCAGGATGCGGCTGGCCACCACCGCCGCGCCGCGGCCATCGGTGTCAGGCAGCAGGACGCCGAACTCGTCGCCTCCCAGACGGCCTACCACGTCCGGTTGGCGAACCGCCTGACGCACCCTCTCCACCACCGTCCGCAGCAACTGGTCGCCCGCCCGGTGCCCCAGCTGGTCGTTAACCTCCTTGAAGCCGTCCAGGTCGATGAACAGGAGCGCACAGGGCTTCCCCTCCCGGCGCGAGCGCACCATCTCCCGCTCCACCTCCTCCATGAAGGCCCGACGATTGAGCACGCCCGTCAGGGGGTCGGTTCGGGCCATCTGGGCCAGCTGGTGCTGCAAGCGCCTGCGTTCGGATATGTCCCGCGATACGCCGATCAGGCCCACCACTCGACCTCCCTGCCGCACCGGATTGATGTGCACCTCGATGGGGATGATGCGGCCATCGCGGGCGCGCACCTCCAGCTCGTACGGGGCGGGCGGTGCCTCGCCGCGGATGTGGCTCCGATTCACCTGACGCGCCCGCTGCAGCTGGTCCTCGGGCAGCACCACAGTGATGTGCTTGCCCAGCAGCTCTTCCATGCGGAAGCCCGTGCTGAAGGCGAAGCTGCGGTTGGCGAAGACGATGCGCTCCTCCCTGTCCAGCACCCAGACGGCGTCACGGATGGCATCGAGGATGGACTCCAGCCACTTACTGCGGTCGTCCAGCTCCCGCTGCCTGCGGTCCAGGTCGGAAACGTCCACCATGAAGGCCACCATGTCCCGAGCGCCATCGTCCATGGGCGCCAGCCACAGGAGCACCGGGACCGCCTCACCGCCCCTTCCGCAGAGATAGCCCCGCCGCGGTTCGCCCACCACGTCCGGCGATGGAGGGCTGGCCTCGTCTCCGGCGGGCGAGAAGAGGCGGCCGAATGGCCGGCCCACCACCTCGCTGCGGCGACGGTTGAGGCGCGAGAGCAGTGAGGGTGAGCAGTCGTAGACCACCGCCTCCTCCCCTTGGCCGTGCAAAAAGGCACACATGAAGGGTCCCTGGCGCAGCAACTTCTTCAATACCTCCCGGGAGCCATGGGGCCGACGAAGGCGCGCAGCAGAGACGAGTCCCTCCCCCTCCCCCTGCCCCTTTCTGGCGTCTCCCCGCATCGCGCGGCGTCACCTGCCTGTCGGAACCTAATGCTCCTCCTAGGGTTAGGAGGCCTGGCGATAGGCGGTCGTTACATCGGGAGGTCAGCCTGGCCCTGTGGAAGACCGCTGGCGGTACTGGAGGGCTTCAGCCACATGAGAGGCGGATATGGTCTCGGCGCCCGAAAGATCGGCGATGGTGCGGGCCACCTTCAGGACGCGATGGAAGGCCCGCGCCGACAGGGCCAGCCGCCCCAGCGCCAGCGAGAGCAGGGAGCGAGCGCCCTCGTCCAGGTGTCTCTGACAGTGTTCCCTCACCTCCACGGGGCCCATCTCGGCGTTGCAGGTGATGCCGGTGCCCTGGAAGCGCTGCCTCTGGAGCTGCCGCGCCTGCTCCACCCGCATCCTCACCGCCGCCGAAGGCTCGGCCACCGCCTCCTCCGATAGCAGCTTCTCTTCCTCCACCCTCGGCACGTGCACGAAGAGGTCTATGCGGTCCAGCAGCGGCCCCGAGATGCGCCGCTGGTAGCGGGCGATGGCCGCCTCGCTGCAGGTGCAGGGGCGTCCCGAGTCGCCGTAGTAGCCACAGGGGCACGGGTTCATGGCCGCCACCAGCATGAAGCTGGCTGGAAAGGTGACATTGCCCTGTGCACGGCTCACCGTTACCGTGCGATCCTCCAGCGGCTGACGTATGGCCTCCAGCACCAAGTGGGGGAACTCGGGCAGCTCGTCCAGGAACAGCACCCCTCGGTGGCTGAGGGTTATCTCGCCAGGACGGGGGACGCGGCCGCCGCCCACCAGGCCAGCATGGGAGATAGTATGGTGAGGGGCGCGGAAGGGCCGCTGCACAATCAGCGGTCGCCCGGGGGGCAGCAGCCCCGCCACCGAGTAGATCTTGGTCACCTCCAGCGCTTCCTCGGGGGTCATGGGTGGCAGGATCCCGGGCAGGGCACGGGCCAGCAGCGTCTTGCCAGCTCCCGGGGGACCGATGAACAGGAGGTTGTGACCGCCGGCGGCCGCCACTTCCAGCGCTCGCTTGGCGTGCTCCTGTCCGCGGATGTGGGCCAGGTCCACCCCGTCCCAGGGCGCATCGACAGCTTCCAGCGCCGCCCCGCCAGCCAGCGCCGGCAACGGCTCCTCTCCTTGCAGGTGGGCCACCAGGCGGGCCAGGGTGGGCACCGGCAGCACCTGAATGCCGTCTACCAGGGCCGCCTCGCCGGCATCGGCTTCGGGCACGAAGGCCCTGCGAAAGCCCTGATCGCGGGCGATGGCAGCCATGGCCAGCACGCCGTCGGTGTGGCGAACCTGGCCGTCCAGCGCCAGCTCGCCCAGCAGGACGGCGTCGGTCAGGTCGGCCGCCAGCTGGCCCGATGCCAGCAGCACCCCCACGGCGATGGGCAGGTCGTAGGCGGGCCCTTCCTTTCGCAGGTCGGCAGGGGCCAGGTTGACGGTTATGCGCCGCTGGGGGAACTGCAGTCCCGAATTGCGGATGGCCGAGCGGACTCGCTCACGAGCCTCCTGCACGGCGGTGTCGGGCAGTCCGACGATGGTGAAGGAGGGCAGGCCCTGGCTGATATCGACCTCCACCTCGACGATAGCCCCGTCGAGGCCCACCACCGCGCAGGTGTTGACCTTGGCCAGCATTAGTAGCTCGCCACTTCAGGGCGACTTTAGCCCCAGCCATAACAGACTGTCAAGCAACCCGTGCCCAGGGCGCAGCGGCCATCGGCGCTCCCGAGCGATGCGGGCTGCTGGGGCACCCTGTCTGCCGTGAGCTGCCCGCGGGCTTCTCCTAACGGCCCCGCCCGACCTTGACATGACCATCGGCCACAACTACGATGTTGCTAAGTTTTTGAAGGCGGCACCAATAGGAGGGCAGGGCCATGGCCGACAGCAACTACTGGCAGCGGTGGTCCCAGTCTCGTCTGACCCGTCGACGCTTCCTGGCCGGGGCAGCCACGTTGGGAGCTGGCGCCCTGGCCTACACCATGGTAGGCTGCCGCGAGTCGCGCCCCAGCGGAACCCCGGCCGCCCAGGAGACGCCCGCCGGCCCCACCCGCGGCGGCGTCGTGCGGGCGGTCCTTCTGGGGGGCAACGTCTTCGACTCGGTGGACGTGCACCGGGCCTTTGGCGACCCCACCTCCTGGCTCTCCAACTACGTGCTCAACAAGATCGTCCGCTACAAGAACCCTGACACGGGCGAGATCGAGGGCGACCTGGCGGAGCGGTTCGAGATCATCGACGGCGCCAACTATGTGTTCCACATCCGCCGCGACGTCTACTGGCAGGACACGCCCATCACCGGCGGGCGCCAGCTCACTGCCGAAGACATCCGCTGGCACATCGAGCGCCAGAAGGCGGGCCGCCTGAGCGACGGCAGCCAGGCATCCTTCCGCCACCAGTCCTTCTACCAGCAGGTGGTGCGGGTCGAGACGCCCGACCAGTTCACGGTCCGTGTCACCCTGCAGAACCCGCGGGGCACCTTCCTCGACCGCCTGGCCAACTACTTCAGCACCGTCCCCAACCGGGAGGCCACGGAAAGGTTCGAGAAGAACCACACCGTCATCACCGAGGAGGCCATGCCCGCCACGGGCGCCTTCATCCTGCGGCGCTGGCGCTCTGGCGAGGAGATCAGGTTCGAACGCAATCCCAAGTACTTCCGCCAGGGCCGGCCCTACGTGGACGGCTGGATCTATCCCACGGGCCTGTTCGAGGACACCAACGCCTGGCGAATCGCCTTCGAGCAGAAGCAGGTGGACACCTTCTACAGCTCTGACCCCAACCTGCCCAAGTCCATCATCGACTCCCGCCCGGGCCAGATGTATGAGGTGCTGACGGGTGTGGGCAACACCGTTTTCATGCACCTCAACATGAACCAGCAGTTCAAGGACGTGCGTCTGGTCAAGGCGCTGCACATGGCCTTCGACCGCCGGGCTGCCATCCAGGCCTTCCACCAGGGGCTGGGCCAGGTGAGCGGTCCCGTGCCCTGGCTGCAGGAGGGCTTCGCCATCCCGCCGGGCGATTTGGCCAACCTGGACGGCTACCGCACCAACCGCGACGAGGACATCCGCAACGCCCGGCAGCTCTGGCAAGCGGCCGGCGGCCCTGCCCTGGGCGAAATCAACATCAAGGTGCCCGACACCTGGCTGGCGGTGTGGCCCGACACCGTCCAGATCATCCCCAACATGCTCAACCAGGCCTTGGGGGTCAACCAGTTCCGCTCTACCCGCACCAGCTACAACGAGGAGATCATTCCGAACCTGTTCAACGGCCAGTTCCCCAACTGGTTCGGGTGGACGTCCCAGGTCACCGGCCCCGACCCTCGGGAGACCCTCTTCTCCGTCTTCCACCCCAGCGGCTCCCAGAACTTCCAGAAGGTGAACAACCCCGAACTGACACGGCTGCTGGAGGCCGCCATCGCCGAGACCGACTACCGACGGGCGGTGGACCTGGTGCGCCAGATCCAGCGCATCCTCATCGACAACGGTCAGTACGGCAACGTGGTGCTCTACAACTACATCCTGCGCACCGCCGTCTGGAACTACTTCCGGGGTGCCCTGAAGCAGCCGCCACGGCCCGGCGAGCCAGCCCTGGGCTACAACATCTTCGCTGGCCACCTGACGGCCGACGAGATGTGGCTCAACTCCAACGACCCCACCTTCCAGGGGAGGGCCAACGTCAGCCTGTGACCAGGCTGCTATCTCTGCCGCATAGAGGGGACCGCCGGTGACGGCCTACATCATCCGCCGCCTGTTGATGAACCTGGTGGTGCTCTGGGTGGTGGTGTCGGTCGTATTCGTCACCACCAACATGCTGCCGGGGGACTTCGCCTTGCGGCAGGTGGCCACCAACCTGGAGCTGCAGGACTACAGCCAGGCAGTACAGGAGGCGCGTCGTATCCTGGGGCTGGACAAGCCCCTGTGGCAGCGCTACGGGGAGTTCATCGGCGGTCTGGTGACCCTGGACCTGGGCCACTCCTACGAGACTCGCCGCAGCACCTGGGCCGAGCTGGGTGACCGCCTCCCCTCCACTCTGGAACTGGGGGCCATGATCCTCTTCTTCACCTTCCTCATCAGCATCCCGGTGGGGATCATAAGCGCCATCCGCCAGAACACCTGGCTGGACTTCATCCTGCGAGGGTTCGCCATCTTCAACGTGGCGACCCCCGCCTTCGTCATCGCCGTGCTGCTGACGCTGGTGGTGCTGAAGCTGGACCTGTTCCGCATCGACGTGGTGGGGCGCCCCCATTTCTGGACCGATCCCGAGGCGGCCCTCAAGCTCTACATCATCCCCGGCCTGGCGGGAGGTCTCACCTCCGGCGCCGGCATAATGCGGCTGCTTCGCTCCCAGATGCTGGAGGTGATGCGCAACGACTACGTGCGTACCGCCTTCGCCAAGGGGCTGCGCGAGGGCACGGTCTGGCTGCGTCACGCCCTCAAGAACGCCATGCTGCCGGTGCTGACAGTGATGGGGTTCTCCATCGCCGGCATCGTCAGTGGCCAGATCATCCTCGAGAACATGTTCAATATCGACGGGGTGGGGCGCTTTCTCTACACTCGCCTCATCCTGCGAGACCTGCCTCCCTTCCAGGGGACGGTGGTCATCATCGCCTTCGTGGTGGTGACGGTGAACCTGCTGGTGGACATCGCCTATGCCTGGCTGGACCCGCGCATCCGTTACGCCGACTGAGGGAGTGGAGCGATGGCACGAGTAGACGAGCTGGCGGCACCCCCGTTGCGGGGAGAGGTGCCCCTGCCCACCTACCGCACCACCCTGCGTCGGCTTTGGGCGGTGGCCCGCCGCAACAAGCTGGGCACCCTCGGCTTCGTGCTGGTGCTGCTCATCCTGGCGGTAGCCGCTCTGTCGCCCGTAATCAAGCGCTATGACGAGAACCACCAGTTCCAGCGTCCCAACCCGGACTTCAACCCCAACGCCAGCGCCCTGGAGATTGCCCGCAACCCCAACCTGGGCAGCCCCTTCATCCTGGACCGCTGGCAGGCGCCCAGCTGGAAGCACTGGCTGGGCACCGACCAGTACGGCAGGGACATCTACGCCCGTATCGTGGTAGGGGCGCGACTGGCGGTCATCATCGGCTTCGGCGCCTCCCTCATCTCGGTGCTGAGCGGCACCATAACCGGCCTCATCTCCGGCTACTTCGGAGGGAGGGTAGACTTCTTCCTGCAGCGGGTCGTGGACGGAGTCCAGGCCTTCCCGCCGCTGGTGTTGCTCCTGCTATTGGTATCCGTCTTGGAGGAACCCAACCTGGCCCTGACGGTGGTGGCCCTGGGCTTCCTGGGCTGGGCATACTCCACACGGGTGATGCGCTCGGTGGTGCTCAGCGTGTCGGCCAGCACCTTCGTCGAGGCAGCGCGAGCGGCCGGGGCCGGGCCGCTGCGCATCATGTTCCGTCATGTACTGCCCAACGTGCTGGCCACCATGGTAGTGATATTCTCCATCAGCATCGGCGTCTACATCCTGGCCGAGGCAGGCCTCTCCTTCCTGGGACTGGGGCCAGCCGACCAGACCACCTGGGGGAAGATGGTCAACACGGGCCGCAACCAGTTGGACAGCCACCCGTGGGAGGCCCTCTTCTCCGGCCTGGCGATAACCATAGCTGTGCTGGCCTTCAACCTGGCCGGCGACGCCCTCCGCGACGAGCTGGACCCGCGTTTGCGGGGCCGAACCTAGCCCGAGCTGGGTCGCCCTTGACAGGCCCCAGACCCTTGCATAACATGGGGGCACCTTCTAAAGGCTAGCGGGTGACCCGCTTTGCGGCCCGCTTCCGGTCGCGAGAGGCTACAGGTGTCAGGGGAGACGGCGCCCGGTGCCACCTACTACGCACGGGCGCCGTCGCTTTCCCTTGAGGGCGAGCCGGGGAGGTAGGTCAGCATGGCCGACAAGGTGCCCATCACCGTTACAGTGAACGGCGTGCAGCACCGACACGAGGTGGAGCCCCGCCTGCTCCTGGTCCACTACCTGCGGGACGTCCTGCGCCTCACTGGCACTCATGTGGGCTGCGACACCAGCCAGTGCGGCGCCTGCACCGTGCTGCTGGACGGCCAGGCCGTCAAGTCCTGCACCGTGCTGGCCGTCCAGGCCGACGGCTGTGAGGTGACGACCATCGAAGGGCTGGGCAGAGACGGACAGCTCCACCCCCTTCAGGAGGCCTTCTGGGAGAAGCACGGCCTGCAATGCGGCTTCTGCACGCCGGGCATGATCATGGCCGCCTACGACCTGCTTTCGCGGCGTCCCGACCCCAGCGAGGAGGATGTCCGACACGCCCTGGAGGGGAACTACTGCCGCTGCACGGGCTACCACAACATCGTCCAAGCAGTCCTCTACGCCGCCGAGAAGATGCGGGGCACCCGCTAACGGTGCGAGGGAGGAGATAGGATGGTCCAGGCCACGGGCCGCCGCTACATCGGCGCTGCCATCAAGCGCAAGGAGGACCCGCGCTTTCTCACCGGACGCGGGACTTACGTGGACGACCTGGCGCCGCCGGGCACCGTCTACGCCGCCATGGTGCGCAGCCCCTATCCTCACGCCCGCATACGCTCCATCGATACCCAGCGGGCCATGACCATGCCCGGGGTCCTGGCCGTTTTCACCGCCAGGGACCTGGAGGGCGTCAACCCCAACCCGGTGGGATGGCTGGTGCCCGACCTGAAAGCGGTGCCCCACCCGATCATGGCCCGGGACCGCGTGCGCTATGCGGGCGAAGTAGTGGCAGTTGTCATCGCTGAAGACCGCTATGGCGCCGAGGACGCCGCCCAGGCAGTGGAAGTGGACTACGAGCCGCTGCCCTCCGTGGGCGATGCCACCAAGGCGGTTCAGCCAGGGGCCCCGTCGGTGCACGACGAGGTCCCCGACAACGTGGCCTTCCGCCTCCCCTTCGGAGACCAGGCAGCGGTAGATGCAGCCTTCGCTGCCGCTCAGCATGTGGTGCGGCTAGAGCTGGTCAACCAGCGACTGGTGCCCAATGCCATCGAGCCGCGGGCGGCCCTGGCCAGCTACGACCCCGCCACCGACCATCTCACCCTCTGGCTCACCTCCCAGAACCCGCACCTGATACGGCTGCTGCTCTCGGCCTTTGTGCTGGGGATCGGCGAGCACAAGGTGAGGGTCATCGCCCCCGACGTGGGAGGAGGCTTCGGCAGCAAGATCCCCCTCTACAACGAGGAGTGCATCGTGGCCTGGGCAGCCCGCCGCCTGGGCCGGCCCGTCAAGTGGACGGCGAAGCGCAGCGAAAGCTTCCTCTCCGACCGTCATGGTCGCGACCACCACACCATAGCCGAGGTGGCCCTGGACGCCGACGGACGCATCACCGCCTTGCGGGTGCGGACGGTGGCCAACCTCGGGGCCTACCTTTCGACCCTGGGGCCGGCCATCCCTACCTGGGCCTACATTCCCCTCCTCTCGGGCCAGTATGTGATACCGCAGATATACGCCGAGGTGGTGGGGGCCTACACCAACACTCCACCCACCGACGCCTACCGCGGTGCCGGCCGCCCCGAGGCCTGTTACCTGATCGAGCGGCTCATGGACGTGGCCGCCCGCGAGCTGGGCCTGGACCCGGCCGAGTTCCGACGCAGGAACTTCGTGCCCCCGGACCGATTCCCTTATCAGACGTCGGTGGCGGTGGTTTACGACTCGGGCAACTACCCGGGCGCCCTCGACAAGGCCCTGGCCCTGGCCGATTACCAGGGCATGCGCCGACAGCAGGAGGAGGCACGCCGGCAGGGCCGCTATGTAGGCATTGGCATCTCCTGCTATATCGAGGCCTGCGGCTTCGCCCCCTCCAAGCTGGTGGGACAGCTCGGCGCCCAGGCAGGGCTCTGGGAGAGCGCCCTGGTGCGAGTGCACCCCACCGGACGGGTGACGGTGCTGACGGGAGCCCACAGCCACGGCCAGGGCCATGAGACCACCTTCGCCCAGATCGTGGCCGAGGAGCTGGGCATCTCGCTGGACGACGTGGAGATAGTCCACGGCGACAGCGCCGCCATACCCATGGGTATGGGCACCTACGGCAGCCGCAGCCTGGCTGTGGGCGGTAGCGCCATCGTGCGGGCGCTGGACAGGGTGAAGGACAAGGCGCGACGCATCGCCGCCCACCTGCTGGAAGCGGCCCCTGAGGACGTGGAGCTGCGGGAAGGCAGGTTCTACGTCCGCGGGGTGCCCGACCGGGCCGTAGACTGGGCTGCCGTCGCCCTGCAGGCCTATCTGGCCCACAACCTGCCCGAAGGGATGGAACCGGGCCTGGAGGCGTCCGCCTTCTACGACCCCGAGAACTTCACCTTCCCCTTCGGGACCCACATCTCCATGGTGGAGGTGGACCCCGAGACGGGCCAGGTGAAGGTGCTGCGCTACGTCGCTGTGGATGACGCCGGCAACATCATCAACCCGCTGGTGTTCGAGGGGCAGGTACACGGCGGCATCGCCCAGGGCATCGGGCAGGCGCTCCTTGAGTGGGGACGCTTCGATGACGACGGCACGCCCCTGGCTGTCTCCTTCATGGAATACGCCCTGCCCAGGGCCAGCCACCTCCCTTCCTTCGAGACGGACGTGCAGGTGACCCCCTGCCCCCACAACCCGCTGGGAGCCAAGGGCATCGGCGAAGCGGGGACCATCGCCGCCACCCCGTGCATCGTCAACGCCGTAGTGGACGCCCTCTCGCCCCTGGGCATCCGTCACCTGGACATTCCCCTGACGCCGCCGAGGGTCTGGAGAGCGATCCAGGAAGCCCGGGCACGATAGGCACAGGAGGGAAGGTCATGTACCCGCCCAGCTTTCGTTACTACCGTGCCGGTTCAGTGGCCGAGGCCATCTCCCTGCTGCAGCGGGAACCGGAGGCTCGCCTCCTGGCAGGCGGCCACTCGCTTCTGCCGGCCATGAAGCTGCGGTTGGCCTCGCCCCCGGCCCTCATCGACATCGGCCGCATATCCGAGCTGAAAGGGATTCGCCGCCGGGACGGAGGCTGGGCCATCGGCGCCATGACTACCCACCGCGAGATCGAGTTCTCGGAGCTGCCCCTGCTGGCGGAGGTGGCCTCCCACGTGGCCGACCCGCCCGTCCGCAACCGGGGAACCATAGGGGGCTCCCTGGCCCACGCCGACCCGGGCGCCGACTACCCGGCCGCTGTGCTGGCCCTAGAGGCCACCATCAAGGCCGTCGGGCCCAGGGGCGAGCGCAGCATCCCAGCCGATGGCTTCTTCCAGGGCCTCTTCACCACTGCCCTCGAGCAGGGGGAGGTGCTGACGGAAGTCCATATCCCGTCCCTGGGGCGAGGCTGGGGCTGGGCCTACGAGAAGTTTCCCCACCCCGCTTCGGGCTACGCCGTGGTGGGGGTGGCGGCTGTGGTGCAGGCCGAGGGCGGCACCGCCCGCCAGGTGCGGGTGGGCGTTACCGGCATGGCCCAGAGCGCCTTTCGCGCCCGCCCCGTGGAGGAGCGCCTGACGGGCCGGCCACTGGACGAGACAGCCGTGCGGTCGGCAGTGGAGGGGGCCTTCGATCCGCAGGATGCCCTTTCGGACCCCTTCGCCTCTGCCGAGTACCGGGCTGCCCTGTGCCAGGCCCTGTGTCGTCGTGCCCTGTTGCGGGCCTGGCAGAGGGCCACGGCCTAGCCGTGGCCCTGGCCCTGTGGCCCCCCGAGGCCCCTGTGCCATAATTGGGGTGTATGGAGGGTCACGTCCTGCGCCCCGGCGATCGTTTCGCCTCTCCGGACGAGGTGGCAGCTGCCCTGGAGTCGGTGGGCTACATCGCTGACCGATCCCTGGCAGTGCCCATCTACCTGGCCCTGAAGCTGGAACGGCCCCTCTTCCTGGAGGGGCAGCCGGGCGTGGGCAAGACCGCCGTGGCCCTGGCCCTCGCCCAAGCCCTGGGCACTCGCCTCATCCGCCTCCAGTGCTACGAGGGCCTGGACCTCCAGAGCGCCGTCTACGAGTGGGACTACGCCCGTCAGCTCTTGGAGGTGCGTCTGCTGGAGGCGGCCGGCGAGCGGGACCGCGAGCGCATCCGTCGCCACATTTTCAGCCCCGAGTTCCTGCTGAGACGCCCCCTGCTACAGGCACTGGAGGCCAGCGATGGTCAGGCCCCCGTGCTGCTCATCGACGAGCTGGACAGGGCCGACGAGGAGTTCGAGGCCTTCCTGCTGGAGCTGCTGGGCGACTGGCAGGTGACGGTGCCCGAGCTAGGGACGATTCGCGCCCAGGTGCCGCCAGTGGCGGTGGTCACCTCCAACCGCACCCGCGAGGTGCACGACGCCCTGAAGCGACGCTGCCTCTACTGCTGGATAGATTACCCCTCCTTTGAGAAGGAGTACGCTATCGTGCTGGCCAAGGTCCCTGGGGCGCCGGAGCGTCTGGCCAGGCAGGTCGTAGCCTTCGCTCAGGCAGTGCGCGAGCTGGACCTTTACAAGGCCCCCGGGGTGGCCGAGACGCTGGACTGGGCGGCGGCGTTGCTGGCCCTGGACAGCGGCACCCTGACCACTGCCCTGGTAGAGGAGACCCTGGGCACCCTGCTCAAGTACCACGACGACCTGCAGCGGGTGAAGGAGGAGCTGAAGCAGGGCCTGCTGGAGCGGGCACTCGCCCGTCCCGAGGCCCTGTCCTGAAATGGCCGGCGACCCCCTCGCCCAGCTGGTGCGCTTCGCTCGCGCCCTGCGCCAGGAAGGGGTGTCGGTCACCACCGATCAGGTGACGGCCCTGGCCCGTGCCCTGGAGCTCCTCCCTGACCTGGACCGCGAGACCTTCCGTCTGGCTGCCCGCTCCACTCTGGTATGTCGTCAGGAGGACATCGTCACCTTCGAACGCCTCTTCGACCGCTTCTTCGGGCAGGGCCTGAGAGATGCCCCGACAGAGGGAGCGAACGACGCGTGGAGTCCCGGCCCGAGCCGTCCCCTGCCGGGCCAGGCTCCGCTGGTCCCTCCTCGCCACGTGGAGCAGGAGGACGGGGGGCCGCCCCTGGCTGACCGCTCCTTCAGCTACAGTCCTCTGGAAGTCCTGCGCCGCCGCCGCTTCGATGAGTGTACACCGGAGGAGCTGGAGCTGCTGGCCCGCCTGGTGCGAGGCCTGCGCTGGTCGCTGCCGCTCCGCCGCAGCCGTCGACTGCACCCTGCCAGACGTTCGGGCCGTCCCGACCTGCGCCGCACCCTGCGGCGCAGCCTTCGCTATGGCGGGGAGCCGTTGCCGCTGGCCTGGCGAGAGCCTTCGCCCAGGCCGCGACGGCTGGTAGTCCTGGCCGATATCTCCGGCTCCATGGAGCGCTACACTCGTATGCTCCTCCTCTTTCTGCACGCCCTGGCCCGCAGCGGCCAGCCCCTGGAAGCGTTCCTGTTCGGCAGCCGCCTCACCCGCGTCACCCCGCTGATGGCCCTGCGCGACCCCGACCTGGCCCTGGCTGAGATGGGGCGCACAGTGCCGGACTGGTCGGGCGGGACGCGCATAGGCCAGTGCCTCCATGCCTTCAACCGCCACTGGGGCAAGCGGGTGCTGGGGCGGGGCGCGGTGGTGATCATCATCAGCGACGGCTGGGACCAGGGCCAGCCGGAGCTGCTGGCGGCAGAGATGGAGCGCCTTCAGAAGCGCTGCCACCGCCTGCTGTGGCTGAACCCGTTGCTGGGGCTTCCCGGCTACCAGCCTCTGACACGGGGGATGCAGGCGGCCCTGCCCTACGTGGACGACTTCCTGCCCGCCGACAGCCTGGCCAGCCTGGAGGCGCTGGCGTATCGTCTGAAAGAGCTCCCCGCCACTAGGGCGCCCCGCCGGGCCGGGGCCAACCGGTCGGCGGCGCCCTGATGCGTCAGGCACGCTGGGGCTGATGGATGCGGCCCTGGCGTTCCCGCAGCGGCCCGCCCGAAAAGCCCCTCTGCGCTGCCAGCACCTCGGCCAGGATGCTGACGGCCACCTCTTCAGGGGCCTCGGCACCGATGTCCAGCCCCACCGGGCTGCGGACCCGCGCCAGCGCCTCGGGCGTTATCTGGCGGCCTTCCCTGGCCAGCCCCTCCAGCAACCGCTCGAAGCGGCTTCGGGGGCCCAGCACGCCGATGTAAGGCGCTGGCGAATCCAAGACATAGGCCAGGCAGGCCTGGTCGCGCTGCAGGTGGTGGTTCATGATCACCACATAGGAGTGGCGGGTGAGACGCACCCGCTCGGGCAAGTCCTGGGGATGGGCCAGGACGATGCGGGCACCCGGAAAGCGCTCGGCCGTGGCGTAGGCAGGGCGGGGGTCCACCACTGTGACCCGCATCCCCAGGCCCAGGGCCTGGGCCACCAGGGGGATGGCATCATGCCCGGCGCCGAAGACCACCAGTTCCGGCGGCGGCACGCTCACGTCCAGAAAGACCCGGGCGCCGTCCACCGTCTGCAGACGTGCCCGGGGCGACGACTCGTCCAGCAACGCGGCGGCCGCCTCCAGGGCCGCCTGAGTCAGCCCCTCGGGCGACAGCTCCCCCTCGGGCGGGCCGTCCTCCCGCAGCAGCAGCCGCCCGGCGCCGCCCTCGATGGCGGTGACCAGGACGGCACTTTCTCCCTCGGCCTGCAGCTCCAGCCACCGGGCCAGCAGGGACCCCTCCTCGAGAGGCTCGATGTACACCTCCACGGAGCCGCCGCAGCCCAGCCCCAGTCCCCACATGACGTCTTCGTCCAGATCGTAGCGCACGAGACGCGGAGACCCGCTGGTCAGCACGCCTCTGGCCACCTCCACCACCTCTGGCTCGAGACAGCCGCCGGAGATCATGCAGGTGGTGGAGCCGTCCTCGTGAGCCAGCATCTTGGCACCCTCGCGACGGTAGGCGGAGCCGTAGACCCGGACCACAGTGGCCAGGGCCACCCGACGCCCCTGGGACCAGGCCTGCCGCGCCGCCTCCAGCACCTGCCGCGTCTCGTGGGCCAGCATGCCTTTACCCCCTCTCGGTGCGCTGCACGTCCAATTATAGCGCCAACGCCCGTGCCCGAAGGCGGCAGTCGGGTGCCCTGTGCGGGGCGTCAGCGACCCAGGACGGCCCGCAGGGCGGCCTCCACCTCCTCGGCAGAGACGATGCCCTCGAACTTCGCTGCAACGCGTCCCTGACGGTCGATGACGAACACCCAGGGCTCCGTCTCCAGGTTCCAGCTCTCGTTGGCGGGCGGGAGCTGCTCGGCAGGCACCGCCGGACACCTGCCCACCCCCTGGCCCTGACGGGCCATCTCGCGGTTGAAGACGGGCACCGGGCAGAGACCGATGCCCTCCCTGGCCTCCTGCAGCCGGTAAGGCTCGATGTGGATGAAGTTGGCCTGACCGCGGTAGCGCTCGTACAGAGGCTTGACCACGCTGTCCAGCACCGGCCCGCAGATCTGGCTCTGACAGAAGGCAGGCGTGGTGAAGGCGACGACCGTAGGCCGGCCGGAGCGCACCGCCTCAGCCACCGTCATGGTGTAGAAGTCGGGGACGGGATCCAGGTCGGTGGTCAGCTGCTCGATGTCGCCCACCTGGGCGATGGTCGGCTGACGGCTGGGGGGCGCCGGGTCTCCCACCATAGGCTCGGGCGTGCGCTCCAGAACATTGAACACATAGGGAAGGGGGCCGAAACGCTTGCCATCGGCCAGGGTCCCGGAGATGGCCAGACCGTAGTTGCCGGGCGCTTCGAAGGTGAACTCGGCGACATAGACACCGCTCTCTCCCAGGTGGATGTGCTCGTGACGCTCCTCGTCCACGAAGCCCCGCTGCAGGGAGACATAGCGCGCCTCGGCCTCAGCCAGGCGGGCCGGCGCCTCGCCGTTGAGGTCGTAGAGCTGGAACCGAACGAGGGCGCCCAGGATCGGCGACTGCTGACGGTCCAGCAGGCCCACCTGCAGGCGGTTCTCGCCTACCGCCAGCGCATGGTTCACCAGCACCGGCGAGACGTCGGCCTGGCGCAAGGTCACGCGCCAGAAGCCGGGATCGCTGGGGTCGGGGGCTTCCTGGCCACCGCCGCAGGCAGCTGCCAGGAAGGCAACGAACAGCAGGGATACCGCCAGCAGCTTCCTCACACCGCCACTCCCATCGTGAAGGCTATCACCATTCGCCCCACCGGTCTATACGTCGGGTCGGGCCTGGCGGTTCCCCCATCAAATTGACCGGGAGGCGGGCCGATGCTACCTTTGGGACAGCGAGGGGGAGAGCTTTGCGCAGCCTTCGCATCGGGCTGGCCCAGATAAACACCACCGTCGGCGACCTGGATGGCAACGTCCGCAAGATCCTGCGCTACGTGGACGAGGCCCGTCGCCTCGGGGTGGACATCGTCGCCTTCCACGAGCTGGCCATCACCGGCTACCCGCCGGAGGACCTGTTGCTGCGCCCGCGCTTCGTGCGCGACAACCTGGAGGCCCTGCAGGAGGTGGTAGCTGGTTGCCGCGGCATCACCGCCGTGGTGGGCTTCGTGGACCATCCAGCCGGACGGGGCGAGCTGGACGACGACATTTACAACGCCGCCGCCATCATCCACGACGGCCGCCTGGCGGCCGTCTACCACAAGCAGCACCTGCCCAACTACGGGGTGTTCGACGAGGAGCGCTACTTCCAGGCCGGGCGCGAGTCGCCCGTGTTCACCGTGGCAGGCGTGGCAGTGGGCGTGAGCATCTGCGAGGACATCTGGTATCCTGGCGACCCTACCCGCAGCCAGGCCCTGGCGGGCGCCCAGGTCATCGTCAACATCAACGGCTCTCCCTACCACCGGGCCAAGCGGCTCTTCCGCCAGCAGATGCTGGCCACCCGCGCCTCCGACTACGGCGTGGCGGTCTGTTATGTAAACCAGGTGGGGGGGCAGGACGAGCTGGTGTTCGACGGCGGCAGCATGGTCCTGGACGCCCAGGGGCACCTGCTGGCGCGAGCGGCCATGTTCCAGGAGGAGCTGCTGGTGTGCGACCTGAACGTGGCCGAGGTGGTGCGCATGCGCCTGCACGACCCGCGTCGTCGGCGGGAACGGCGTCAGGCGGACCTGCAGGTGCCCACCCACCACCTGTCGTCGGAGCCCTTCGTGAAAGACAAGCCGCCCCTGGAGACGCGTATCGCCCCGGCGCCCGATGGCGAGGCCGAGGTCTACCAGGCGCTGGTGCTGGGCACCCGCGACTACGTGACCAAGACGGGCTTCCGTCAGGCGCTGGTGGCTATGTCAGGGGGTATAGACTCCAGCCTGGTGACCTGCATTGCCGCTGACGCCCTGGGGGCCGAGAACGTCACCGGAGTCAGCATGCCCTCGCGCTATTCGTCGGAGGGCTCCATTCGCGATGCCAAGGCGTTGGCCCAGAACCTGGGCATCCGCTTCCTGATCATTCCCATCGAGCCGGCCCACCAGGCCTATCTGGACATGCTGGCGCCCGCCTTCGCCGGCACCGAGCCTGGGGTAGCCGAGGAAAACGTCCAGGCCCGCATCCGCGGCAACATCATCATGGCCCTGTCCAACAAGTTCGGCGCCCTGGTGCTTACCTGCGGCAACAAGTCGGAGCTGGCCACCGGCTACGCCACCCTTTACGGGGACATGGCCGGCGGCTTCGCGGTCATCAAGGACGTGCCCAAGACGCTGGTCTACCGCCTGGCCCGCTACCGCAACTCCGTCTCGCCCGTGATACCCGAGGAGGTGTTCACTAAGCCCCCATCCGCCGAGCTGAAGCCCGGCCAGGTGGACCAGGACACCCTTCCCCCTTACGACGTCCTGGACGGCATCCTGGAGGCCTATGTCGAGCAGGAGAAGAGCATCGAGGAGATCGTGGCCCTGGGCTACGATTACGAGACCGTGGCCCGCGTCCTGCGCATGGTGGACCGCAACGAATACAAGCGCAGGCAGGCGCCCCCGGGCATCAAGATAACGCCCCGCGCCTTCGGGCGCGACTGGCGGCTGCCCATCGCCCACCGTTACCAGGCCTACTGAGACCCCTGGACGAAGTGGGCGAAGGGCTGACATCATCGTAAGCGGAATGATCGAGGCAGTGTTCTTCGACTTCGGCGGCGTCATAGCCAGGCTGGACCGGGAGCACACCCGCGCCCTGGAAGAGAAGTATGGACTCCCTCGGGGCGGCCTGCTGGACGCCCTATACGGCATCCCCGAATGGGTCGAGGCCGAGACGGGCCGCCTCCCCGAGGAGGAGTGGCTGCGGGCCGTCCTGCGCAAGCTGGAGGAGATGGCCGGCCGCCCCATCGAGGGCATCACTCAAGAGTGGCAGATCGTCTGGCGGCAACTGGACGAGGAGATGCTGGACCTGGTGCGGAAGCTGCGTGGCCGCTACCGGGTGGGCCTCATCTCCAACTCCACCCCCCGTCTCGAGCGGGATCTGCTGGCCGCCAACGGCATCGCCGACCTGTTCGAGGTGGTGGTCAATTCGGCGCGAGTGGGCATAGCCAAGCCCGACCCGCGCATCTTCCTCACCGCCGCCGAGCGCATGGGCGTGCCTCCTCAGCGCTGCCTGCACATCGATGACCTGCTGCAGAACGTGCAGGGAGCGCGACAGGCGGGCTTCCATGCCGTCCTCCACCGCGGCGACGTCCCCACCACCGTGGCCGCCCTGCGGGGCCTGGGGGTGGACGTCTAGCTGCCGGCCTCGGCCAGGCGGAAGAGGCGTTCGGCCAGCTCCAGGCAGCGGGGCACGTCGGGCACGCGGCTCGCCCACAGGCCCGGCACCGCCTCCAGCCCCAGGTGGGCGCCCACCAGGGCACCGGCTACAGCGCCGTTAGTGTCGGCATCACCCCCCAGGTTCACCACCGCCACCAGGGCATCGTAGAAGCTGTCATGGTGCCACCAGGCCCACAGGGCACACTCGAGGGTGTCCAGCACGAACCCGCTGGTGCCCACTTCGTCCTCGTCCTTGAAGGGCACCGACCACACCCGCTCCAGCAGCTCGGCTGGCGAGTGAGAGAGGACCTCCATGGCGTAGCCTACCGCCGCTTCCCTGTCCTCGCCCCTTAGCACACGCGCCAGCACCACATTGAAGAAGGCGCAGGCAGCCCGCGCCAGGTGGTTGGGGTGGGTGACCCGGGACTGCTCGTGGCTGTAGCCGATGACGGCGTCGACATCGCGATAATAGCGCAGGGCGATGGGCGCGCAGCGCATCAGGGAGCCGTTGCCGGCAGTGAAGGGGGCATGCTGCATCTCCACCCGCTCGACGGCCTCGCGCCAGTGTACCCCTTGGTCGATCAGCTCCAGCACGCGGCGGGTATGGACGCCCACGTCGGGCGGGTTGCCACGGAACCATGTCAGGAGGCGCACCACGAAGTCGTCGGCATCGAAATGCCCCACCTCGGCCAGGCTCTCGGCCAGGGCGAGGGCCTGAGCGGTGTCGTCGGTGGTGGAGCCGGCTGGCAGCCAGCCGTCCACCATCTCCCTCAGGACGCCGTAGCGCTGCCTTATCTCGTGTCTCGGTAACCCCTCCACTGGCATGCCCAGAGCATCTCCCACCGCCAGCCCCACCAGGCAGCCCTGGAAACGGCGCAGCCTGTCCGTCTGCATATCTCCTCCCATGGCGGAGCCTTCATTGCGGCCGAAGGCCCCCCTCACGGCTCCGGCCGCGCCCGCAACCGTCTCCACAGCGCCAGCCACAGCTCTCGCATCATCTCCAGGTCACCGGCGCTGGGGCCTAGCAGGTCTGAGAGGGAGCGGCCGGAGACTCTCCTGTAGAAGTAGAGTGCAGCTGCCAGCCCAGTGTTATATGCCAGGGAGGAAGCGATGGCCGCCCCTGGCACCTCCAGCCAGGGGATGAGGGCCAAGTCCAGGACGACCGTGGCCAGCAGGGCCACCAGCACCGCCCCCGTCTGGTAGAGGGGTCGGCCACGGCTGTAGAGGTATGAGCCCAGGACGATGGTCACGCCATTGGCCAGAGCCCCCGGCAGCAAGAGGGCCAAAGGCAGCACCGACGCCCGGAACTCGCTGCCGAAGACGACGGTGACCAGCACCGGCGAGAGGCCGGCCAGGGCGACGGCACCCAGCAGACTGACCAGAAAGGTGTTGCGCGCTCCCGCCTGGGCCAGGGCCGCCGCCTCCCGCTGCCCCATGCCCGACAGGCGTGGCAGAAGCACATACGAGACGGCGCTAGCCAGCCACCAGAGGCTCTCGGCCAGGCCCACGGCCACCGTGTAGTGGCCCACGGCAGCCCGCCCGGCGAAGGCGCCCACCAGGTAATGGTCCAGCCGGTAATTGAGGAGCTGGGCCAGGTTCCCCAGCTGTCCCTGGACACCATAACGAATCTGGTCTCGCAGGGCCTGCCAGGGCCTCTGGATGACCTCCCGCCAGTGGAGACGCCAGGGTCGCAGAAGCACAAAGGCTATCGCATCGGCCAGGACGAAGGACCCCACCCAGGAGGCCACGGCGCCGAACAGGTCGAGGCGCCCCAGCGCCCACAGCGTCCCCAAAGAGGCTACCGACGACACCCCCTGGGAAGCGCCGGCGAGGAAGATGGCTCCGAAGCGGTGCTGTCCCTGCAGAAAGGCGACCAGAAACAGGTAGGCCACCACCGCTGGCACAGCAGGGGCGTAGAGCCAGAAGGCACGGCCGCTGACGAAGGCATCGGGGCCGTACAACACGCCGAAGAGGGCCACCCCCAGCGCCCACAGGACAGCCACCGAAGCCCAAAGGAAGGTCGCGCCGCCTAGGAGCCGCTCCAGCGAGTAGGCGCCGCGGTTCAGATAGAAGACGCTGGCCGGCCCCACCCCCAGGTTAGCCAGTCCTGCCGCCACCAGCACCGAGGTGTAGAACAGGGAGTAGGTGCCCAGCCCCTCGTCCCCCAGGGCCTGGGCCAGCACCGCGCGCACCACGAAGGCCAGCCCGTAAGATGCCACCTGGGACAGGAACATCAGATTGACGCTGGCCAAGAGTCCCCAGCCCTGGGCGCGCTCCGTGGGCATGACGCCTCCCTGCCAAGTCCCGGCTGCAGGGCAGGTTATCACCGGCAGAGCCTTTCGTCATCTGCGTCGCCTAGACCGAGGCGAAGAGGCGAGGCTACAATGGCCCCAGAGCACCCGCAGAGGACGACCATGCCGCAACGACCTGATATCGGGCTGATCGACCAGGTACGGGCCGCCGTCCACGAGCTGCTGCTCTCCTATCCGCGCAGCAAGGCCCATTGCCGCTACGCGGACGTGCGCATCGAGGTCAGCGAGGGGAAGGCGGCCGTGGCCGAAAACGGGATGGACAAGTTCAGCGCCGAGGACTATGGCCTCTCCTTCGGCGTGCGGGCCATCGCCGGCGAGAGGGCGGCGGCGGCAGGCTACTTCGGCCAGCAGCTGGGCGCTCGTGACCTTCCCCAACTGCTGGAGCGCCTGCGCGAGGGCCTAGACCACGCCTACGAGCGAGCCCTGTGGAACGCCCGCCAGAAGGCCGCCGCGCGCGACGAGTTTCCCGACCTGGGCAGGAGCCTGTACGACCTGTCCCTGGCGCCCATCGAGATCCGCACCGACACGGTGCCCGCCCGCTACGAGATAGACCCCCGCCAGGTCCCCCTGGCCGAGGTAGTAGCCTACGTCCGCGACGTGTCTCGGAGGGTGCAGGGAATAGGCCCCCAGGTGGTCTACAACTACATCGGCGCCGAGACCCACCTGGAGCGCATCCTGTTCGTCAGCTCCGAAGGGGCCAACATAGACCAGACCTGGGCCATCACCCAGGGCACCTGCTTCGTGGTGGCCCAGGGACCCGATGCCCATCAGGAGCTCTACGACTTCACCGGCCACCAACGCGGGTGGGAGGTCATCACTCGCGGGGTGGACGAGCCCTTCATCCGTTTCCCACCCCTGGACGAGTTCTCGCTGGCCCTGGCCCGGGACACGGTGGAGCTGGCCTCGGCGCCGCCCCTGCCCGCCACCGACAAGGAGGTGGTGGTGGTCACCGACCCCCACTACAACGCCCTGGTCTGCCACGAGGTGGTAGGTCACCCCTCGGAGCTGGACCGGGCGCTGAAGCTGGAGACGGGCTACGCCGGCCGCTCCTGGTTCCTGAAGACGCTGCGCGACAGCCAGGTGGGCAGGCAGGTCGGCTCGCCCCTCCTCTCGGCCTTCTCCGACCCCACCATCGACGGCTTCGGCCATTATCTCTACGACGACGAGGGGACGCCTGCCCGCCGCGTATATCACATCCGCGAAGGCGTCTATGAGGAGTTCCTGAACTCGCGCCAGATGGCGGCCATCGTAGGCGCTACGCCCAACGGCCACTACAAGGCCACCGATGCCTACCTGGTGCCGCTGATACGCATGTCCAACACCGCCTTCGCCCCCGGCGACCGTGACCCGCAGGACATCATCCGTGAGGTCGACCGCGGCTATTACGTGGTAGGGCACCGCATCCCGTCGGTGGCCGAGTCGCGGGAGAACTTCCGCATCACGGCCATGAAGGTCTACGAGATCCGCGACGGCAAACTGGGACAGCTCTTTCGAGACGGTGGCCTGGTGTCCGACAGCCGCGACTTCTTCATGAACGTGGATGCCGTAGGCAACGATTTCCGCCTCTTCGCCATACCCAACTGCGGCAAGGGACAGCCCATGCAGACCAAGCGCATGAGCAACGGCGGCCCCACCCTGCGCAGCCGCGCCCGCCTGAGCGGCAGGCAGTAGGACAGGACAGAGGAGGTGCTGGCATGACACAGGTGCAAGAACGACCGGGAGCGGTGACTTTCCGCGGCAATCCCCTGACACTGCTGGGGCCAGACCTGCAGGTGGGCGACAAGGCCCCCGACTTCCGCCTGGTGGACCTGGAGTTGCGCCCGGTGACCCTGCAGGACTTCGCCGGCAAGACCCTGCTGCTGACGGTGGCCCTCTCTCAGGACACCCCCGTCTGCGACATGCAGGGCAAGCGCTTCAACGAGCTGGCAACCCAGGTGTCCGATGACGTGGTCATCGCCAACGTGACGGTAGACCTGCCCTTTGCCCTGCGGCGCTGGTGCGGCGCCAACGGCGTCGACCGTATCAAAGTTCTCAGCGATTACCAGGAGAGGGAGTTCGGCCTCAAGTACGGCATACTCATCAAGGAGCTGAAGCTGCTGGCCCGCTCGGTCTGGATCATCGACCGCAACGGGGTCATCCGTTACAAGGAGATCGTGCCCGAAGTGACTCAAGAGCCCAACTACCAGGCCGCCCTGGATGCCCTGCAACAGGTGGTGAAGGGCTGAGAGGGCACCTCAGATAAGGCGCAAGGAGCGGAGCATGTTGCCCCTGTCGGAGCTGGAGAGGGCAGCGCGAGAAGCCCTTTCCTTCCTCATGGCCCAGGAAGACGTGGAGGAGGCCGAGGTCTTCGTCTCGGCCAACGGCATCCTCCACGCGCGGCTCAACTACACATCCCACATCCCCAGCAACGGCGTCGAGGAGCCCAAGTCCATCGAGAACTTCGGGGTGGGCGTCCAGGTCGTCTTCAAGGCCGGGGAGGGAGAGGTGCGCCGCATAGGCTTCGGCTCCGAGCCATCGGACATATCGCTGGAGGGGGTGCGCTCCGCCCTGGAGAAGGCCCGTCGTGCTGCCGTGGCCGACCCGGAATTCGTCAGCCTGCCCAGGCCCACCGGCGAGGAGCGTCGTCTGCGGGACTACCACGACCCCCGCGTTATGGAGCTGGCCGATGCCGACCTGGTAGAGGCCGGCTGGCGGGTGGTGCGGGCCGGCCTGAGGGCCTTCCGCAGCGCCGAGGCCCTGGCCGCCCTGGGCCGCTCCCCGGAGGAGCTGGCCCTCATCCTGGGGGGCGACGTCACCCTGTTGCAGGAGCGAGTGGCCCTCTGCTCCAGCGCCATGCCCCAGGTGCAGACGGACGAGTCCACCCTGATCATGTCCTTCATCACCGCCATGGTGGAGTCGGAAGGAGGCAAAGGCTCCGGCTATGACGCCACTACCCACCTGGATCGCTTCACCGGCGAGGCTGGACGCGAGGCGGCCGAGAACGCCGTGCGGGCCATGGGAGGCGTGAGGGTTCCCGGCGGGGCTTACCGCGTCGTCCTGGGGCGCCAGGCGGTGATGGACATCCTGGAGAACCTGGTGCTGCCGGGCCTCTCCCTGGGAACCTTCTACGCCGCCGCCAGCCCCTTCCTGGGGCAACTGGGCAAGCAGGTGGCCTCCCCCAAGTTCACGCTGGTGGACGACGGCGCCGCCCAGGGCCTGGCCGGGTCCAAGGGCATCACCTGCGAGGGGCTACCCACCGGCCGCACCGAGCTGATAAGGGACGGAGTGCTGGTGGGGCTGCTCTGCAACTGGTACGAGTCGCAGCGCATCCTGCGCGACCCCCGTGCCCGCGAGAAGCTGGGGGTGGACCCGCAGGAATGGCGCCATGCCCTGGTGCCCAGGAACGGCTTTCGCTTCGCCCGCGGGGGCGGGCGCCACTTCGACGCCCAGCCGGGCATCTATCCCACCAACGTCCTCATCCCTGGCGACGTGGAGTCCAGGGAGGACCTGCTGCGGCTGGTGGGCGACGGCCTCTACATCGGTCGCATCTGGTATACCTACCCCGTGAACGGCCTGCGGGCCGGCGACTTCACCGCCACCGTCATCGGCGACTCCTTCGTCATCCGCGACGGTCGGCTGGCGGAGCCCATCAAGCCCAACACCCTGCGCATCAACGACAATGTGCGTCGGGTGCTGCAGGGGGTGCTGGGGGTCACCAGGGAGGCGCGCCCGACCCTGGTCTGGGCCGCCGACGAGATCGTGTACGCCCCCGAAATAGCGGTGGAGTCGCTGGAGCTTCAGTCCATCGCCGAATACATGGAAAGCGCCTACTAGGCGCCTCAGTGGCCCGACAGGACCCGCAGGGCCTCCTGAAGGCCCAGCACCGGCACGATGCGCAGGGTGCCGATCTTCCCTATGGGCCGGAAGTAGCGGACTACCTGGGCGTAGTCGTCCGCCTCCAGCAGGAAGTAAGCAGCGTGCTCGGGTGGGGCGATATAGCTGCCCAGGACCCTCACCCCCGACGCTCTCATGTGCTCCTCTTCCGTCAGCCGTTGCAGCGGGGCCGGGTCGTCAGCCGGGCACCGCTCGGGCGGGTGCTGGTGAACGGCCATGAAGAGCATGCGTCCTCCAGCGCTACCTGTGTCCGCCTCGCGCAGTTCGTAGGGCAGGGTGCGAAGCGATGCCGCAGGCCGGCGCTACTTTACCGCCAAGGCCGCCAAAGGTCAACGGTCCGGGACGGGCAACTCTAGGACGGCGGGCCAGAAGGTGCGGCCTCCGGCAGGGCACGACGGGCAGCCGCCCGCAGTCGCCTCAGGAGGAATGCCAGGGCGAAGATGCCCGTGGCCACCAGAACGATGGCAGCGCTGGGCGAGACGTCGGCGTAGTAGGCCACATAGAGGCCGGTGAGGGACGAGACCAGCCCCGCCACCACCGCCACAGCCATCATCCCCGCCAGGCTGCGGGCCAGCAGCTGGCCGGTGGCGGCAGGCGTCACCAGCAGGGCCACCACCAGCACGATGCCCACCGCCTTCAGGGCGATGACGGTGGTCAGGGCCACCAGCGCCAGCATCCCCATCTGGGCCAGCTCCACGGGGACGCCCAGGGCGCTGGCCATGGTGGGGTCATAGCTGACGATGAGCAGCTCCTTCCAGAAGAGGAACACCAGGGCCAGCACCAGGCCACCCACGGCGGCCATGAGCCAAACGTCTTCCCAGCCCACTGCCAGCACATTGCCGAACACGAAGGCGAACAGGTCGACGGTGTAGGTGCTGCGGCGGCTGGCCAGGAGGACTCCCAGGGCGAAGGCAGCCACGAATACGGTGCCCACGGCTGTGTCGTGCTTCAGGACGCCACGACGGCCCAGCAGGCCGATGAGCAAGGCCGTAGCCAGGGCAGCCAGCGTGCCACCCACATACAGGTTGCCCCCCAACAAGAAGGCCGCTGCCACGCCGCTGAAGGTCGCGTGGGGTATGGCGTCACCCAGGAAGGCCATCCCCCTCAGGACCACGTAGCAGCCCACTACCGCCGCCACCACCGAGGCCAGGCAGGCGGCCGCCAGCGCCCGCTGCATGAACTCCAGCGTCCACGGCTCCCACAAGGGGTCAAGGATGGTCAGCATACACCCTCCCTTCCTCGCGGATCAGCAGCAGGTGCCGGCGATACGTCTCCCGCAGGACGTCCTCCCGCAGCACTTCGTCCAGACGGCCGAAGGCGATGACACGCCGGTTGAGGAAGACGGCGTGGTCGAAGTGGGTGGCGACGCAGCTCAGGTCGTGGGTCGCCACCAGCAGCGTCTTCCCCTCGGAGGCCAGCTCTTGGAACAGGTGCAGAAGGTCGTGCTGGACGGGGGCATCCAGCCCGGCGAAAGGCTCGTCCAGCAGCAACAGGTCCGCTTCCTGGGCCAGAGCGCGGGCGATGAGGGTCCTTCGCTGCTCGCCGCCCGACAACTCGCGTATGCAGCGGCGGGCCTTGTCGGCCATTCCCACCCTTTCCAGGGCCTGCCAGGCCACCTGACGATCGCGGCGGCCGGGTCGGCGCAAGGGGCCCAGCAGTCCATAGCGCCCCATGAGGGCTACCTCGAAAACGGTGATGGGAAAGGCCCAGTCCACTGCCTCCGTCTGAGGCATGTAGCCCAGGCGGCGCCGGTCGGGGCGGGCGCCGAAGGCCAGCACCTGCCCCCGCCAGGGCTTCTGCAGCCCGAGGATGGCCCGCAGAAGGGTGCTCTTGCCGGACCCGTTAGGGCCCACGAGGCCCGCGAGGCAGCCCCTCTCGATGCTGAAGGTGACCCCCTCCAGGACCGGGCCACCGTCGTAGCCGGTCCAGAGGTCACGGACCTCCAGGGCCATCGTCTCCGGCTGGGCCATCACGTCCCTCCCAGGCAGCGGGCCAGCTCCCGACCATTATGCCGCATCATGTCCAGGTAGGAACGCACCCGCTCGTCGAAAGCGTCGGAGTAAAGGGTGCACACCCGCAGACCCAGGTCCTGGGCCAGGCGGGCCAGGAGCCGGTCGGGCCCTTCCAGCTGGGGCTCGGTGAAGACGGCCGGAACCCCCTCCTGCTGCAGGAGCTGGCGCAGGGCGGCTACCTGGCCGGCCCCCGGCTCGGCTTCGGGAGTGGTCACCAGGTACCCCACTTCCTCCAGGCCGTAACGACGGGCCAGCCAGTGGAAGGCAGCGTGGCTGGTGACCAGCTTGCGCCTCCCCGGCGGCACCTGCTGTAGCTGGCGCTCTATCTCGTCGTCCAGGGCGCGCAATTGCTGGACGTAGTCCCGTGCCCTCTGGCGATAGCCATCGGCGTTGGCGGGGTCCAGGGCGGCCATCTCCTCGGCCATGATGTCGATATACTGGACGGCCAGCGTTGGGTCGAGCCACAGATGGGGGTCGCCCTCGGGGCCGTGGCTGTCGTGGCCCTCCTCCTCGTGGTCATGCCCCTCGACCGCCGATACTTCCAGTCCCAGCCGCTGGACGGCCTGCGGCCCCAGCTCTATCACCCTCGCGTCCGGGGCCTTGTTGGCCGTCACCGCTGCCAGGAGCGCGCCTTCCAGCCCGAAGCCGTTGGCGAAGATGATACGGGCCTGGCCGATGTGACGGGCGAGGGAGGGAGTGATGTCGAAGGTGTGAGGATCGGCATCGGCCGGCATGATGGACTGGACGCGCAGGGCCTCGCCCGCCACCTGCACGGCCAGGTCGGCCAGGACAGGGGTGGTGGCCAGCACCAGGGGTCGGTCGTCCTCCTCGCCGGCGCAGGCGGCCAGCAGCAGGAGGGCACAGGTGATACCTAGTATCAATCGCGGCCAAAGGAAAACGCTCACGCTTCACCTCGCTGGTCATCGGACTGCCGGCAGGAGAGGCAGCGGCCGTAGAACTCCAGCCAGTGCCCCTGGATCTCGTAGCCGGTGCTGCGGGCCAGCTCCCTCACCAGACCGCCCACCGCGCACTCCTCCAGGTCCTGGACGCGCCCACAGCCCATGCACACCAGGTGGTGATGGTGGTGGCGGTGATCCGACAGCCGGTAGTGCAGGCGGCCGTCCTCCAGCAGGACGCGGCAGAGGATGCCCATGTCGCACAGCAGGCGGACGGTGCGGAAGACCGTGGCCCGACCGGCGGAAGTCTGGCGCATCACCTCCTCGGCAGTGAAGTGTTCTGCTCGGCTGAGGATGGCCTGCAACACTGCGCGCCGGGCCGGCGTGAGCCGGTATCCCCGCGCCGCCAGGGCGCCCTCGATGGCCTCCAGAGCCGGCATCACTGATACCTCGTCTCAGTTAGCAGCTGAGCATAGCAGGAGCCGGCCCTGTCGTCAATACCCTGCCCGGCGCGGGGGCATCCTTGACAGCGGACGCCCATGCCCTATATTTGAGGCACCTCGATGATGCAGGGGGTGGACGCCATGTCCCAGCAGCAAAGGAAGCCGTGGTGGCGCCGCCTGCACGATGCCACCTGCCCCGGCTACCGCAACGTCAAGCTCTTTCAGCAGCTCTGCCCTGTTTGCCGGGGCGAAGGGCGCCGGGCGGGCGCCTAGCCCTCGAACACATCAGGGGCGCATCCAGGCGTAGGTGGTGGGCTGCCCCAGTATGGCGACCATGCCCAGGGCACCCGCCCTGGGCCCCAGCAGGCCCATCTCCAGGCGCAGGCCCCGTCGCACCTGGGGAAGCGTCAGGGCCCGGAAGGTCTCCCTGGCCGGGCCCAGGAACAGCTCCCCCGCGCGCAGGACGCCACCCGCCAGCACCACCAGCTCGGGATCGAGAGCATTGGCGTAGCTGGCCAGGCCTATCCCCAGGTAGCGCCCCGCCTCGGCCAGCAGCTGACGGCAGTCCCCATCGCCGCCCAGCGCTGCCCGGTGCACCGTCTCGGCTGTGGGTGCCTCGCCCTCGGACAGCAGCTGCGCCAGACCAGGCGCCTTCCCCGCGGCCAGCAGCTCCCGTGCCCGTCGGGCGATGGCGGTGCCCGAGGCCAGCGCCTCCACGCAGCCGCGGTTGCCGCAGCCGCAGGGCGGGCCATCGGCCAGGACCACCACGTGTCCCAGCTCGCCGGCGGCCCCGCCCTTGCCCCGATAGGGCCTGCCGTCGCAGATGATGCCTCCGCCTACGCCAGTCCCCACGGTGACGAAGACCATGTCCCGCGAACCCTTGCCGGCCCCGAACACGTGCTCGCCGATGGCGGCAGCGGTCGCGTCGTTTTCCAGGGCCACCGGCAGCCCCAGTCGCTCCTCCAGCAATCTGCGCAGGGGAAACTCGCCCCAGCCGGGAAGGTTGGGCGGGTTCACCACCACGCCCCGCTCCAGGTCCAGGGGCCCGGGAGAGGCGATGCCCACCCCCTGCAGGTCGCCTTGAGCGACGCCAGCCCTGGCCAGAGCAGCCCGAAGGGACGCCTCGACCTGCTGGAGAACGACCTCCGGCCCCTCGCTGGCGCGGGTCGGGCGGAGGTCCTCGCCCAGCACCTCTCCCCGGTCAGTGGCCACCAGGGACAGGACCTTGGTCCCCCCCAAGTCCACGGCGCCGTAGACGGCCCGGGTCATGCAGCCATGATACGACAGGGATCGGCCTCAGCGTCGGGGCCAGAGGGTATAGCACCTGCGGCCTCGCACCGCGTCCAGCACCGTTTGCCGCTCCAGGGCGCGCAGCTGGGCCAGCGCCTCGTCCACCTGGGCGTCAGCCAAGGGCCAGCGCTGAGAGCGGCAGCGTTCGCGCAGCCGCTGACCGATGCCGACCTCCTCCAGCATTGCCACGCTGTGGGGCCAGACGAAGAAGGCGAAGCGCTCGGGCATGCCGAAGCGGGGCCGCTTCTGCCCCAGCCAGAAGAAGCGCTCCTCCACCGTGGCCACAGGCTCCACCACCGACACCAGGGGGCCCTCCTCTTCGTTGTAGCGGGTGTCCACCAGCAGTCGCTGCGGAAAGAGGCGAAAGCCAATGGCGAAGACGTCGCAGGTGTCCACCACCTTCTGAACCTCTCCCAGGTCGATGAGCACCCCGTTCTCGCTGAGCATCCTTTCACCCCCGGCCGAAAAGAAAAAGGGCAGGCCTGGCAGAGCGCCAGGCCCGCCCTTCCGCCGCCTAGTACTCGGGGACCCGCTCCTTCTCCTTCTTCTCCGGCAGCTCCGCCACCAGGCAGTTGGTGGTCAGGACCATGGCGGCGATGCTGACCGCGTTCTCCAGGGCGGAGCGGGTCACCTTCAGGGGGTCGATAATGCCCCGCTGCACCATGTCGCCGAACTCGTCCTTGGCGGCGTCGTAGCCGTGGCCCTTGGGCAGGGAGCGCACCTTCTCGACGATGACGGACCCGTCCTGCCCGGCGTTGATGGCTATGCGGCGCAGGGGCTCCTCCAGGGCGCGGCGCAGGATGGCCACACCCGTCTGCTCGTCGGCCTCCTCCAGCTTGAGGTTATCGAGGGCAGCCTGGGCGGCGACGAGGGCCACGCCACCGCCGGGCAGGATCCCCTCCTCCACGGCGGCGCGGGTGGCCTGCACCGCGTCCTCCACCCGGTGCTTCTTCTCCTTCATCTCCACCTCGGTGGCCGCCCCCACCTTGATGACGGCCACGCTGCCCGAGAGCTTGCCCAGCCGCTCCTGCAGCTTCTCGCGGTCCCAGTCGGAGGTGGCCTCCTCCAGGGCCGCCTTGACGGAGCGAATGCGCTCCTGGATCTTCTCGGGTTCGCCCCTGCCCTCGATGATGGTGGTCTCCTCCTTGGTCACCACCACCTTGCGGGCACGGCCCAGGTCCGACACCTGCACCGAGTCCAGGCGCCGGCCCAGCTCCTCGCTGATGACCTGGCCGCCGGTGACGGTGGCGATGTCGCCCAGGTTGTCCTTGCGCCGGTCACCGAAGCCGGGGGCCTTGACAGCGCAGGCGTTGAGGGTGCCCCGCAGCTTGTTGACCACCAGAGTGGCCAGGGCCTCCCCCTCCAGGTCGTCACAGATGATCAGGACGTTCTTGGAACCCGTCTGCAGCACCTTCTCCAGGGCGGGCAGGATGTCGTTCACCGAGGACAGCTTCTTGTCGGTGATGAAGATGTAGGGGTCCTCGATGACGCACTCCATCCGTTCGGGGTTGGTGATGAAGTAGGGGCTGATGTAGCCGCGGTCGAACTGGAAGCCCTGGACGTATTCGACCTCGGTCTTGATGCCCTTGGACTCTTCGACGGTGATGACCCCGTCCTTCCCGACCTTTTCCATCACTTCGCCGATGAGCTCGCCGATCTCGGGGTCGTTGTTGGCCGAGATGGCCGCCACCTGGGCCATCTGCTGGCGGGTGGTGACGGGGATGGCCTGCTTCTTCAGCTCCTCCACCACCACCTGGGCGGCCTTCTCGATGCCCCGCTTGAGGGCCATGGGGTTGGCGCCGGCAGCCACGTTCTTGAGACCCTCATGGACGATGGCCTGGGCCAGCACCGTGGCGGTGGTGGTGCCGTCGCCGGCGATGTCGTTGGTCTTGGAGGCCACCTCCTTGGCCAACTGGGCGCCGATGTTCTCGAAGGGGTCCTCCAGCTCTATCTCCTTGGCGATGGTGACGCCGTCGTTGGTGATGACGGGGGACCCGAACTTCTTCTCCAGCACCACGTTGCGGCCCTTGGGGCCGAGGGTTATCTTCACGGCATCGGCCAGGGCGTCGATGCCGTTCTTGAGGGCGAAGCGCGCTGCCTCATCGAACAGGAGCTGCTTGGCCATACTCCTCCCTCCTTACCCTAGGGTCTCGGGCTCGTTTAGCACTCGAGAGGCGGGACTGCTAAACCTAAGACTATATTTAGCGCCTCCCGCCTTCCCTGACAAGAGGGGAAACGGGTCTCTCTGGGACGATTTTCTGGCCCTTCGGGCGGGAACGGGCAGTCCCTGTTCTCCTTCTCACCAGATGGCCCCGCCAGGCCCCATCTGCCCTATGATGTGGCCCCGCGGACGCCGGAAGAGGGCTGGGAAGCGGGACTCGTCCAGCTTGAGCAGGGCAGCATAGCGGCGGGCGTTCTCCAGGTAGCGCTCGTCGCCTGTCTCGCGATAGCGGTTGAAGTTGTCCAGCATCTTGTCGGCGATGAGGTTCAGGTCGAGGCCGGTGATGTAACGCTCCGACAGCTCGTTCAGAGCGTCCATGTACAGTTCGAAGTGGCGCGACAGGCGGTAGAGGACGGGGCGCATCTGGGTGGCCTCGGCCAGCTCGTGCTCGGCAGCCATACGGTAGGAGGCCTTGCCGGTGCTGACGAAGTAGGAGGTGTCCACGGGCCTGGGCAGGCCCAGGCGCCCACCGCCGCGGCGGCGCCGCAGGCTCTGGGGGAAGAGGCCTGTCAGGAACAGGGCGTTGTCGCCATAGCGGCGGGCCGCCTCGAACAGGTTCTGGAAGCGCACGAAGCCCCTCTGCATCTCCTCCAGCAGGCTGGAGAAGTAGAAGGGCTGGCGGCGCCCGCCCGGCCCCACGAAGGGGAACAGCTCGCTGGTGTACAGGTAGCGCGTCAGCATATCCCCCAGATAGTCTAGGGTAGCAGCGTCCTGACTGCCCCGCTCCACGTACAACACCTTGATTACCAGCAGGTCGAAGACGCTGCGTAGCGGCACCTGCAATACGATGCCGATGTCGTCGTAGAAGGCGCTGATGAGGTCGTCTACCTGGCGGCGGAAGGCGTAATCGGCCACATTGCGGCCGTCGTGCCGGCGAATGTGGAGCTTCAGCTCCTCCACTCGCTGGGCGAAGGCCGTGGTCACAGCTCTCAACCCCTTATCGGCCCCTCCGATATCAGGCATAATGTGCCCTGCCCCCTCGGCTGTCAAGCGTCCCCAGGTGGGACGCGGGCAGGGCACTGGCCATTTCTGGCCGCGGAAGGGGTCAGGGGCGAGAGAGACGCACGGGGGCAGCGGGCTCGTCCGGGTCGAAGAGGCCCAGCACAGCCCCGCCGCGGTAGAGCAGAGGCAAGAAGACGGTACCGGGCGCCACGCCGTGAGTGAGCTTGGCCGTCAGCACCAGCTCGCCCCGGCCGTTGCTCACCCGCACTGGCTGACCGGGGCCGATTCCCAGCGCAGCGGCGTCCTCGGGGTTGATCTCCAGGGCCTCCTCCCGGTGGAGGCGGTCGGCATCCTCCAGGCCCAGGGCCGCTGCCTCGTAACTGGTGTACAGGCCGCGGCCGGTGATGAGGAGATGTCCATCGCGGTGGCCGTTCGATGGCAGCGACAGGGTCGGCTGGCGGGCCTCCGTGGGCGCCAGGCCGTCCCACGACTGCTGGGCCCCGTTCTCCATCTCGTCGTAGCGAGAGCGACGGTAAAGGGGCACTACCTGGGCTATCTCGTCCATGACCTCGGCCGGCCGCGCGTAGTTGAGGCGAACCTCTCCCAGCCCCAGGAGCGCTGCCAGGCGCAGCGACAGGTCGCGGAGGATGGCCCACGCCGGCCGCGATTCCCCGGCCGGGTTGGCGGCCACGTGCAGCCTCAGCACGCGGCGGTCGGCGTTGGTGATGGTGCCCTCCTTGCTGTAAGGCCCCGAGTCGGGCAAGACCAGGTGGGCCATACGGGCGGTAGCGGTGTCCAGGCTGTCGATGACGCAGAGGAACTCGAGCTTGGCCAGCGCCTCGGCCACCCGCTCGCGTCCGGGCAGGAACATGAGAGGGTTATCTCCCAGCACGACCAGCGCCCGCAGCCGCCCCCCCGCCTCCTGCAGCATGCGTGCCAGGTCGAGACCGGGGCCGCCAGCCACCGGCGTGCCCCACAGCCGCTCCAGGTCTCCCTGGGGAGCCGGCTGGCCGGCCGGACGGTAGCCGGGCAGCAAGTCGGGCGCCACCCCCACGTCCAGCATCCCCCACACGTTGGCCTCCTGGGGCAGGAGGTAGAGGGAAGACGGCGCCCCGTCGCCCAGACAGGTTACGGCCAGGGCACAGAGGGCAGAGGTCGTGGCCCGAACGTGCTCCGGCGCCAGATGGGGAAGGGCGTATACGAAGGCCAGAGGACGCCGTGCCTCGTCGGACGAGGCCTCCCGCAGGATGTCGACAGCCCGCGAAAGGTCGGCGGCGTCCATCCCCTCCAGCTCGGCGGCCGGCACGTCCCCGCCCCCAGAGAGGGAACGCAGCATGGCCGCCAGCACGACCGCCTCCTGGCCGGGAGCGGGGCGAAGCCAGACGGTGGCGAAGTCGCACAGCTCGCCATACTTGGGGGCGACGACGATGAGCTTGGCCCCCTCGCGGATGACGGCGTCCTTGACCCGCACCGAGGCCACGTTGTGGGAGGACTCCAGGTCGTCGGCCACCACCAGCAGGGTGCGGGCCTTGGGCAGCTTGGTCAGGTCGGACGGGAGGACAGGGGACCCGAAGGCCTCCCGAAGGGCGTCCAGGGCGGCACGGGCCACCGGCCCCGCGCTGGAGTCCAGGTTGGGGCTGCCCACCACCGCCCGCGCCAGCTTGGCCAGGAGATAGTTCTCCTCGTTGGTCATGAGGGGGGAGCCCAGGAAACCGATGGCGTCGGGGCCGTGGGCCTCCCGTATCTCGGCCAGGCGGCGGGCGGCGTAGTCCAGGGCATCCTCCCAGGAGACCTCCCGGCGCGCGCCGTCCTGGACCAGGAGGGGGCGCTGCAGCCGCTGATGAGGCCGCACGAAGTCGTAATGGAAGCGGCCCCGCACGCAGAGCTGGTCGCGACTGAAGGGGTTGCCGGCAGCATCGGGCTTGACGATAACCCCCCGTCCGCCCTTGATGCCCAGGTATATGGAGCAGCCCACCGAGCACCAGGTGCAGGTGGTGGGCACCCAGCGCTCCGTCTGCATGGCCGCCCACTTGTTGGGGTGCTCCATGAGGGTGGCAGTCGGGCAGACATCGATGCAGGAGCCGCAGAAGTCGCAGTTGGACTCGTGCACCGGCCCCCCGGCCCCGAACTCGATGCGGGGGTTGAAGCGACCGGCTAGGGTGATAGCCCCCGTGTGCCGCACCTCGTCGCACACCCGCACGCAGCGGGTGCAAACGATGCACATCTGGGGGTCGAACTCCAGGAAGGGATTGGCCCGGTCCGGCTCCGGCTGGGGGGTGGTGTAGTACGTCCGCTCCTCACCCTCCCAGGGCTCGTAGCCGGCCATCTCCAGCATCTCGCACGTGGTCTGCAGCTCGCAGCGGTAGTTCTTGGAGCAGGTGAGGCAGCGGTGGGTCACCACGCCGTCGCGCAGGCAGGTGTCGCCCGGCTTGCACTTGACGATGCGGTGACAGGTGAGGCAGCGGTCCGAGTGATAGGACATGATGAGGGAGAGGGCGGCCTGGCGCATGCGCTTGGCCTCCTCCCCGTCGGTGCGCACCACCATGCCATCGGTCACGCGAGTAGTGCAGGCGAGCTGCACCCCCCGCATGCCCTCGATCTCCACCACGCAGGTCCTGCAGCCGGCATAGGGGGGCAGTCCGTCCACATAGCACAGATTGGAGATGAAGATGCCGGCGTTCTTGATGACCTCCACCAGGGGCGCCCCGTCGGGGGCCTCTATCTGGCGGCCATTGATGGTGAGCCTGGCCATGGTGCTACCGCTCGCGGGAGGGTGCGGCCGCCTCGTTCCCCTTCGGGGACCTGAAGGCCAGCGGTATGGGGCCGCCACCCAGGCCCACCTCGGGGTCGAAGGCGGCCTGCCCCCGGGCAGGCTTGCCGAGATGCAGGGGCCGTTCCTCGGGACGAGGGGCCTTGTCGCCGTTGGGGTAGGTCCAGTCGTGGGTTCGCAGGTACTCCTGGGCCATTTCCGTCAGCTTGTGCTTGTCGCGATAGAGGTCGTCGAAGTTGTAGGCGGCATCGTCATAGGGGCCTCCGGCCTGGATGGCCTCGTAGGGACAGGCCTCCACGCACAGGCCGCAATACATGCACAGCCGGAAATCGATCTCGTAGCGCAGGACGTTCAGGGTGCCGTCCGGGTTGGGCGATGTCTCCACCAGGATGCAGCCGTCGGGGCAGGCCTGGGCGCAGGTGGAGCAGCCGGTGCACCGCTCCTCGAACCAGAGGAGGTTGGTGCGGGCGTTCTCCGGGATGTAGCGTCGTTGCTCGGGATACTGGACGGTGAAGGGGGGGCGAAAGAGATGGCGAAGGGTCAGGAGCATTCCCTTGGCGATGCCGGTTCCGAACAAATCTCCCCCTCCCTACGCCGTCATTGTAACCGCCCCCCCTTTGGCCTTCAAGGGGGACGTGAAGGGCTTCACATACGGGCCGCTAGGCGGCGGGCAGCACGTACTGGCCCCCCACGGGCATGTGGGTCTCCACCCGGTGGGTCTTCACGCCCTTGGTCTCCCAGAAGATCTCGGCGATGCGCTGGACCGACTGCACCAGCTCCTCCGCCGCCTGCTTGTTGATCTCCTGCTTGGTCTTGGAGGCCAGCTTGATGGTGTTCCAGAAGAGGTTGTGCAGGTCGGGGTACTTCTCCAGGTGCTCGGGCTTGAAGTAGTCGTGCCAGAGGATGTCCAGCTCACGCTTGCACAGCTCGGCGTGCTGCTCCTTGACAGCCACATAGCGCGAGAGAGAGTTCTCGTAGCGGTCCAGCTCCTCCTTGCTGGCATTGGGCCCGGGCTTCTGCAGGCCCTCGATGAGCTGGTGCATGCGCAGCACCGTCATGGCCGCTATCTGGGCCGGCAGCGGGTCGTAGATGCCACAGGGGATGTCGCAGTGAGCATGGGCCTCCCGAGGCCGCAGATGAGCGAGGAACTCGCGCCAGGACATGGCTCCCCCTCCTTGTCGCGCAGGTTCTCTGGCTACAAATTTACTACAGGCCCCCCAGGCGGGGCTAGACTGCCAGCCATGGCCCTGCTTCTTCCGCTGGCTGCCCTCCTGCTCCTCGCCGCCCTCTGCCTGCGGCCGGTGCAGGTGGTCGGCTGGAGCATGTATCCGCTCCTGCGCCATGGCCAGTTGGTGGTGGTGGAGCGCCTGAGCTACCGACTGCGGCGTCCCCGTCGTGGCGAGGTGGCGCTGGCCCGCCTGGGCGGGAGGGAGGTCCTGAAGCTGGTGGCTGCCCTCCCCGGCGACCGGGTGGCAGTGAACGCGGGCCGCGTGTGGGTCAACGGGACGCCCCTGGAGCTGACGGGCGCCCAGGGCCCGGGGCCGTCGGGAGAGGTCCTGCCCAGGGGCCGCTACTTCCTCCTCAGCCTCGCCGCCGACGTGGGGGTGGACAGCCGGCAGCAGGGGACGGTAGGGCGACGTGACCTGTTGGGGCGGGCCTGGCTCTCTCTCTGGCCACCGCGCCGTCTGCCCTAGGGCCCGATGCCGGGCCCCTCGAGGCAGCGGCCTAAATGTGGGGCGGAAAGAGGGACTCCAGCTCCTGGCGCAGGGGGTCGCCGTCGGGCAGGTACTTGGAGAAGTCGCCCGAAGGCTCCTTCCGCTCCCGTTCCCCCGTGGCCCGGTAGCGCTTCACCTTCTCTTGCAGGAGGATGAGGCCCTGCAGGAGGCTCTCGGGGCGGGGCGGACAGCCGGGCACGTAGACGTCCACCGGCACGATGAGGTTGACTCCCGGCAGCACCGAGTAGCCGTAGGCGAAGGGGCCGCCGATGTTGGCGCAGGAGCCCATGGAGATGACCCACTTGGGCTCGGCCATCTGCAGGTAAATGCGGCGCAGGGGGACCGCCATCTTCCAGGTGACCGTGCCGGCCACGATCATCAGGTCGGCCTGACGGGGCGAGGGCCGGAACACCTCCGCCCCGAACCGGGCGATGTCGTAGCGGGAGGTAGCAGTAGCGATCATCTCGATGGCGCAGCAGGCCAGGCCGAACATCAGGGGCCAGAGGGAGGAGCTGCGCGCCCAGGCCAGGATCTCGTCCACCTTGGTCAACAGCAAGTTGCGCCGCAGCGACTCCTCCACCGCGTCGTCGGGACGGACTGTCGGCCTGACCATCCTTCGCCTCCTAGCCTTCGCCGGGCACTGCCGCCGGCCTCCGCTCCCGCCGCAGGGGCGAGAGGGCCCGCAGCCGCTCCACGATGCCGGGCAGCACCTCCAGCACTCTTTCGATGTCCTGGTGCGTGTTGTCCTTGCCCACAGACAGGCGCAGGGAACCGCGGGCCAGCTCGTCGGGGACGCCCATGGCCTTGAGCACGTGGGAGGGCTCCAAGGAGCCGGAGGTGCAGGCGGAGCCGCTGGAGGCGGCTATCCCTTCCAGGTCCAGGGCCATCAGAACCGCCTCTCCCTCCACCCCCTCTATGCAGAAGGAGGCGATGTGGGGAGCGCGCCGCCCGGGGTCCTTCGGGCCTGTGACGTGGACGCCAGGGATGCGCCTCGGCAGCTCCGTCAGCAGGCGGTCGCGCAGGGACTGGCAGTGGGCGACCCGCTGGGGGGCTTCGGCCAAGGCCAGCTCCAGCGCCTTGGCCATGCCCACGATACCGGCCACGTTCTCGGTGCCAGCGCGACGGTTGCGCTCCTGGGAGCCTCCCAGCTGCTGTGGCAGAAGGGGCGTGCGGGAGCGGACGTAGAGGGCGCCAACCCCCTTGGGCCCATAGAACTTGTGGGCGCCGATGGTCATCATGTCCACGCCCAGCCGGTCCACGTTCAGGTCGAGCATGCCCACCGCCTGCACGGCATCGGTATGGAAGACGGTGCGGGGATTGCGCGCCTTGACGATGCGGGCGGCCTCGGCGATGGGCTCGACGGTGCCCACTTCGTTGTTCACGTACATGATGGAGACCAGCACCGTATCAGGCCCCACCGCCCGCTCGAGGGCCTCCAGGTCGACGAACCCCTCGCCGTCTACGGGCAGGTAGGTGACGCGGAAGCCCTCCTTCTCCAGCCGCTCAGCCGGGTGGAGGACGGCATGGTGCTCGACGGCCGACACGACGATATGGTCTCCCCGGCCCCGCACGGCCTGGGCGACCCCGCGGAGGACCAGGTTGTCGGCCTCGGTGGCGCAGGAGGTGAAGATGATCTCTTGCGGCCGACACCCCAAGGCCTCGGCCACAGTGCGCCGCGCCCACTCGAGCCCCTTGCGCGCCTCCTGGGCCTCCAGATAGACGCTGGAGGGGTTCCCCCAGTGCTGGGACAGGTAAGGCAGCATGGCTTCCAGCACTCGGGGGTCCAGGGGCGTGGTGGCGGCGTGATCCAGATAGATGCGCCCCATCTTCTCCACCATCTTGCACCCTAGCACGGGCACCTGGGGCGGTCAAGGACGCCTCCCAGCGGCGTCCTTCCTCGTAGTCGAGGCCCGTGCTATACTTCCCCTGGCCCGAGCGGAGGCGCCCATGGCGACCCCCTATAGCCGTCGACTGCTGCTGGCTCTGGTTCCCCTGGCCATGATCGTGGGGGCGGCCGGGGCGGTGGGCTACTTCATCTGGTGGGACGCCACCCACTGCGTGCTCTGCCGCTCGCGCCTGGATCCCTTCGGCCGCTGCCCCAACCCCCGTTGCAGCCTGGGGCGTCTCACCGCCGAGGCAGGGCCAAAGGCTGCCATCACGCCATGACGGTGGTCGAACCGGCCTTCGCTGACCTGTGGCAGGCCCCGGCCGACCCGGCGTTGGCCCTCCTATTCCCCGGGCAGGGCTCGCAGCAGGTGGGCATGGGCCGCGCCCTCTACGAGGCTTCGCCGGCCGCTCGCCACCTGATGGACACTGCCCAGGAATCGCTGGGCATTCCCCTCCTGCGCCTCATGTTCGAGGGGCCAGCCGAGGAGCTGACCGATACGGCCAACGCCCAGCCGGCCATCTTCGTCGCCTCCCTGGCCTGCCTGGCAGCAGCCATGGAGGCGAAGGCTCTGCCCGCTCGACCGGCCTTCGTGGCCGGCCACAGCCTGGGGGAATACACCGCCCTGGTGGCCGCCGGCGCCCTCTCTTTCGTCGACGCTCTGGCCCTGGTACGGCGACGAGGAGAGCTGATGGCCCAGGCGGGCAGGGAGAGGCCGGGCACCATGGCCGCTATCATGGGCCTGGACGACGGGCAGCTGGAGGCCATCTGCCGGGACACGGGTGCCCAGGTGTGCAACTACAACTGCCCCGGGCAGACGGTCATAGGCGGCTCCGTGCAGGCCGTGGCAGAGGCGACGGCCCGCGCCAAGGCCCTCGGGGCCAAGGTTGTGCCCCTGCGCGTCTCCGGCGCCTTCCATACCTCCCTGATGGCGCCGGCAGCCGAGGCCCTCGCCCGTGCCATCGACGACGCGTCCCTGAGGGATGCGCTTGTGCCGGTGGTGGGCAACGCCTGTGCCCGCCCCCTCGTCTCCGCCAGTGAGCTGGCGGCGGAGCTCAAGGCCCAGCTGACCCGACCCGTGCTGTGGAAGCAGTCCCTGCAGGCCATGGCCTGTGCCGGCGTCGTCCGCTTTCTGGAGGTCGGGCCAGGCGGGGTGCTGACGGGGCTGGTGCGTCGCACCCTGCCCCAGGCCCAGGCCCTGAGCATCGACGGCCCCGAAAGTCTGGAGGCCCTGCAGCGATGGTGGACCTGAAAGGCAAGGTGGCCCTGGTCACCGGAGGCTCCCGCGGCATCGGCCGCGCCATCTCCCTGCGGCTGGCGCGGGCCGGAGCCGACGTGGCCATCAACTACCTGTCCAACCACGAGGCGGCCCGGGCCTGCCAGCAGGAGGTGGAAGCCCTGGGCAGCAGGTGTGTCCTGGTGCCCGGCGACGTCAGCCGCCCCGAGGATGTGAAGGGATTGGTCCACGAGGCCCTGGACGCCTTCGGCCACATCGATATCCTGGTCAACAACGCCGGCTTCCACCGCGACATGCTGCTGGTGCGCATGAGCGTCCGCGACTGGGACGAGGTGCTGGACGTGAACCTGAAGGGGGCCTTCTTGATGACCAGGGAGGTCCTGCACAGCATGATGCGTCAGCGGTGGGGTCGCATCATCAACATCGCCAGTCTGACGGGGGTGACGGGCAACGCCGGCCAGGCCAACTATGCTGCCGCCAAGGCGGGCCTCATCGGCTTCACCAAGGCGGTGGCCCGCGAGATGGGTGTCCGCAACATCACCGCCAACGTGGTGGCCCCGGGCCTCATCGAGACGGAGCTAATCCGTGACCTGCCCGACCACCTGCGGCAGGAGGCCCTGCGCCGCACCGCTCTGCGCAGGCTGGGGCAGCCCGAGGACGTGGCGGGGCTGGTGGCCTTCCTGGCATCGGAGGAGGCTTCCTATATCACCGGGCAGGTTATAGTAGTGGACGGGGGACTGGGGATGTAGCCATGGCAGGCAGGCGACGCAAGGCCCGAACCCTGGCCTTCATGGCCCTCTACGAGGCCGACATGGCCGGCCATGACCCACAGCGTGTCCTGGACCGTCTCCTCGCCGAGACGCCCCTGGACGAGGAGAACGCCCAGTTCGCCCGCGACCTGGTGGACGGAGTCTTGGCCCATCGCGCCGAGATAGACCGCCTCATCCAGCGCAAGGCCCCCGCCTGGCCGCTGGAGCAGCTCTCGCCGGTGGACCGCAACCTCTTGCGCCTTGCTATCTACGAGGTGTTATTCGATAATAGGGTGCCAGTTCGGGCGGCCATCAACGAGGCCGTGGAGCTGGCCAAGAAGTTCGGGAGTGACAGCTCCCCCCGCTTCGTCAACGGTGTCCTGGGCTCGGTCAGCCTGATGGTGGCCCGCTGAACGAAGCTGATACCCCCTACAGGAGGTGCGCCGTGGCTACTGTATTCGAGCGAGTGCGAAAGGTGATAGCCCAGCAGCTGGGCGTGGACGAGAGCCAGATCACGCCCCAGACCTCCTTCGTGGAAGACCTCAACGCCGACTCCCTGGACCTGGTCGAGCTGATCATGGCCCTGGAGGAGGAGTTCAGCCAGGAGGGCAAGAACTTCGAGATCTCCGACGAGGACGCCGAGAAGATAGTCACCGTACAGGACGCCGTCAACTACATAATCGAGCACGGCATCGCCGAGGACGAGCCTTAGGCCCGGGCGCCCTCCCGCCCGCCATCGTCTATAATGGCGTTGAGCAGAAGCGGCGGGCTGAAGGGGCGGTCGGCTTGCAATTCTTCGGCATCGGCCCTCTCGAACTGCTCCTGGTGGCAGTCGTCGCCCTCCTGGTGCTGGGGCCGCAGCGGCTGCCCGAGGCTGCTGCCCAGCTAGCCCGCTTCATACGCTCCCTGCGCCGCTATGCGGCCTCCATGACCGCCGAGTTCCGACAGGAGTTCCAGGAGGTGCTGGCGGAGCTGGAAGAGGTGCGGGCCGAGGTGCAGGGGCTGCGCCAGGCCCTGCGCGACCAGGCCCAGCAGGTCCAGCAGGAGGCAGAGGCCGCCTACCGCCCCCTCCGGGAGAGCAGCGAGGCCGCCATGAGCGCCATTGAGGGCTCGCCGCCCCCGGCCACAGCCGTGGTGGAGACCACCGCCGAGCCTGCCCCCGACGCGTCCGACAGCAAGCGCCCGCCTGCCTGACGTGACCCCTGAACGCCAGAGATGAGCCAGCACGGTGCCAGCACCCAGGAGAGGCCTGCGCCCGATGAGGGCGATGGCAAGTACATGACCATCCTCGAGCACCTCGAGGAGCTGAGGCGCCGCATCTTCTACGGGGCCATTTTCGTGGTGGCTGGCCTGGTGGCAGGAGCGGTCTTCGGCAAGCGGCTCATGGGCTTCCTGACCGACCCGGCCGAGCGCATGGTGCCCAACTTCCATCCCACCTTCATCGAGCCGATGGAGTTCCTGATGACCTACTTCCGGGTCTCGCTGCTGGCAGGGGCCGTCATAGGTATGCCCATGCTGATCTATCAGTTGCTGATGTTCGTCTCGCCGGGGCTTACGCGGCAAGAGAGGCGCTGGGTGTGGGGGACAGCGGCCGGGGCCTCGGCCCTATTCGGGCTGGGATGCGCCTTCGCCTACTGGGTGGCCCTGCCGCCCGCCCTGCGTTTCCTGCTCAACTTCGGCTCCGACGTGGCCACCCCCCAGATCCGTATCGGCAGCTACATCGACTTCGTGACCAGGCTCATCTTCTGGACAGGGGTCAGCTTCGAGACCCCCCTGGTGGTGATGTATCTATCGCGCTTTCGCATCCTGAGCTGGCGGACGCTGTTGCGCCGCTGGCGAGAGGCTGTAGTGGTGGCGTTCACCCTGGCGGCCATCGTCACCCCCACCATCGACCCCGTTACCCAGAGCCTGGTGGCGGGACCCATCGTGGTGCTCTACTTCCTGGGGGTGTTCCTCGCCTGGCTGGTGGAGCCCAGGGCCCAGCCGCGGCCGGCGCCCGAGCGCCCCAGCCCTGCCTAGCCCTTGATGGTGACGGGGATGCCCGCCACCATCCACACCACCCTGTCGGCCCTACGCGCCAGCATCTGGTTAACCTCCCCCAGCAGGTCGCGGTAGAGGCGTCCCAGGGCTGTCTCGGGCACAAGCCCCATACCCACCTCGCTGGTGACGACGATGAGGCGCAGCCCCATAGTGTCGGGCAGACGACAGAGGGCATCGGCCTCGGCCAGCGCCCGCTGGCGCAACGCCTCAGCCTGATGGTGGTCGCGGGGGCCAGCTCCCCCCAGGTGACGGTGCAGCAGGTTGCCCAGCCAGACAGCCACGCAGTCCAGCACCACGACGGACCCGCGGGAGGCGTGGGCTGCGAGGGCTTTGGCCAGGTAGAGAGGCTCCTCGATGGTGACCCAGGCCGGGGGGCGCACCTGCCGGTGACGACGGATGCGCTCAGCCATCTCCTCGTCCACGGGCTGGGCGGTGGCCAGGAAGAAAACGGGGCCGGGCATGGTCTGGGCCAGGGCCACCGCCTGGGATGACCGCCCGCTGCGGGTGCCGCCGGTGATGAGCACCAACATCAGGTCAGCCAGCCCCTCCTCACCGAAGTGACGCAAAGGGCGAGCACCGCAGCCTCGGCCAGCTCTATGCCGGCCCCCAGCACATCGCCGGTGATGCCCCCCAGCCGCCGCAGGGCCAGCAGGCCCACGCCCAAGCAGGCGCCGGCGGCTCCCAGGGACAGGGCTGGCCCCGCAGGCAGGAAGGCCGCCAGGGCCAGCGCCGCCACCGCCAGGTTGGCTGCCAAGGCCGCCGCCCGACCCAGGCCACGAGAGGCTGTCACACCCATGCCCTCGCTGCGGGCCGGCGGCAGGAACGCCATCGGCAACAGCACCGCCGCCCGCGCCAGAAGGGGGGCCAACAGCAGCGCCCCCACCCGAAGCCGTCCCTCCAGCGACAGCAGGGAGGACCACTTCAGGAGAAGAAGGGCCGCCACCGCCACAGCACCGAAGGCGCCCAGGCGCGGGTCGGTCATGGCCTGGAGGCGGCGAGTGCGGTCGCCGGGCACCATCAGTCCGTCGGCCGTGTCGGCCAGGCCGTCCAGGTGCAGGGCACCGGTGACGGCTGCCCAGGCGGCGACGGTCAGGGCAGCACGGGGGGCATCGGGCATGACCTTCCCCAGCAGCCAGTCGGCCCCCAGCAGGAGACCTCCCACCAGGCCCCCCACCACCGGAAAGGCCAGGGCCGCTTCTCCTGCAGGCAGGCCCAGGGGGCGACGCCCCACCGGCAGCACCGTCAGCAGGGCCAGGGAGTCGAGGACGGGGGCCACCAGCCTAGGAGCGGTCATCCACCCCCGCCTCCTCGAAGGTGGCCATCTCGTCGACGATGGCCAGAGCGGCGTCCAGCAGGTGCAGCGCCAGACAGGCGCCGGTGCCTTCGCCCAGACGCATGCCCATGTCCAGCAGAGGACGCAAGCCCATGGCCTCCAGGGCATGGCGGTGGCCCGGCTCGGCCGAGCAGTGGGAGGCCAGCAGGAAGGGCCGGACGCGAGGGCAAAGCCGCACCGCCACCAGCGCCGCCGCCCCGGCGATGAGGCCGTCCAGCACCACCGGGACCCGCTCGGCAGCCCCCCGCAGGCAGACCCCCACCAGGCCCGCAATCTCGTAGCCGCCCACCTTGGCCAGCACATCCAGAGGGTCGGAAGGGTCGGGGCAGTTGAGGGACAGGGCGGACTCGATAACGGCGACCTTGCGGCGCAGACCCTCGTCGTCCAGGCCCGTGCCCCGTCCCGTCACCTCTGCCACCGGTCGACCGGTGAGGGCGGCGATGATGGCCGCCGAGGGAGTGGTGTTGCCAATGCCCATGTCGCCGGTGGCCAGCACCTGGGCACCGCGGGCTATCTCCTCGCCGGCCACCTCGATGCCCACCTCGATGGCCTGCAGGGCCTCCTCGCGGGTCATAGCCGGGCCCTGGGCCAGGTTGCGGGTACCCATGGCCACCTTGCGCACCAGCAGCCCCTCCTGTGGGGGAAGGTCAGCGGCCACGCCCACGTCCACCACCAGCACACGGGCGCGCGCCTGACGGGCCAGGGCGTTGATGGCCGCCCCGCCGCGGAGAAAGTTGGCCACCATCTGGGCGGTGACCGTCGGAGGGTAGGCCGAGACCCCCTCGGCCACCACCCCGTGGTCGGCAGCCATCAGCACCACCGTTCGCTTGTCGAGACGCTGTCGCACTCGCCCCGTTACTCCCGCCAGCCAGACGGCCAGCTCTTCCAGGCGACCGAGGCTGCCCGGCGGTTTGGTGAGGCGGTCCAGCCGCTGCCGGGCCGCTGCCATGGCCGCCTCGTCAGGCAGCCCGATGCGATCCATCACCTCGGTAAGGGACATGCTCATGGCGACCTCCCTGATTCCCGCAACGTGGCAGCGAAGGCTTCCACTACCCGCGGCACCTGCTCCCGGGGCGGCACGGCCACCCGCACATGGGCGGGGAGACCGAAAGAGGTGCAGTCCCGCACGCAGACGCCCCGCAGCAGCAGCCGATGCCGAAAGGACTTCGCCTCACCGACCTGGGCCAGCACGAAGTTGGCGGCCCCCTCCAGCACCGCCAGCCCCAGCCCTCGCAGCCCCTCCACCAGGGCACCCCTGGCCCGGGCCACCGCACAGCGCACCTGCGACAGATGGTCCCAGGCGGCGGCGCAGGCCACTCCTGCCGCCACCGCAAAGGCATTGACGCTCCAGGGAGGCTGGTGCGCCCGCAGCCGTTCCAGCAGCTCGGGCCGGCCCAGGGCATAGCCCAGGCGCAGGCCGGCCAGGGCGAAAGCCTTGGTGAGGGATCTCAGCGCCAGCACCCGGCCGCTGCGGGCCAGCTCCACAGAGTCCCAGCCGTCCTCTACGAAGTCCACGAAGGCCTCGTCCAGCACCAGCACCCCGCCGCCCAGGGCCTGGGCCAGCGCCTCCACCTCCTCTCGCCCCAGGTATACGCCCGTAGGGTTGTTGGGGCAGCAGAGGAAGAGGAGCTGGGGCCGCAGCCCCCTCGCCTGACGGCAGACCGCCTCCACGTCCCAGCGGAACCCGTTCTCGGCGCGGGCAGGCGCGGACACGACCTGCGCGCCGCACAGTCGCGCCGCCCGCTCGTACTCGCCGAAGGTAGGGGTCATGACCAGAACGCGGTCGCCCGGCGACAGCAAGGCACGACAGGACAGGAAGATGGCCTCGGCAGCCCCGTTGGTGGGCAGGCACCACTCGGGCCCGAGGCCGTGACGCTCGGCCAGCGCCTCCCTCAGCCGGCGGTAGCTGGCGGCGGGGTAGGGGCCGTAGTCGCAGGAGGCGATGGCCCGGCGCACCGCCTCCGGCGGCGGCAGGGGCGCCAGGTTCTGGCTCAGGTCGAGGACGGAGGACGGTTCCAGTCCCAGGGAACGGGCCTCTTCCGGGTCCAGTCCCCCATGCTCCACTAGCGACGCCACAGCCTCGCCTCCACGACGAGCAGCAAGGCCACCAGGGCGGCCCCCAGGGCAGCCGTTCGGGCCACCAGCGTTGCCCCCTCCCGCAACAGGGGCGGCGTCAGGGGCCGCCAGGCCTTCCCTAGCCGATAGTGCCCCGCCTTCTCGAGCTCCACCCCCAGGGCACCGGCGAGGGCCGACATGGTCCAGCCGGCATTGGGGCTCTCGGTGCGGGAGTGGTGGGCCAGGGCAGTGGCCAGGGCCGGTCGCGGCTTCCCAGACGCCAGCGCTAGCAGGAGCGTCGAAAGGCGCGCCGGCAGCAGGTTGGCCAGGTCGTCCAGACGGGCGGCCGCCTTCCCCAAGTGCTCGTACTCCCCATGGTAGCCCCACATGGCATCGAGGGTGTTGATGACGCGGTAGGCCAGGGCGCCCTCCGTCCCCGCCACCACATAGTAAAGCCACGGCGCTATGAACGCATCGGTGCTGTTCTCGGCCAGGGATTCGAGGCCGGCCGACACCAGCTCGGCGACCCCCAGGCGGGAGGTATCGCGACCCACCAGCGCCCGAGCCCGTTGTCGGGCGCCCTGCAGGTCCCCTTCCTCCAGCAACCGTCGCAGGGCCAGCGCCTCCCCCAGCAGCGCACGGACAGCGAAGGTGCTCTTGAAGAGGCCGGCCTCGGCCAGCAGGCCCGCCCAGCCGGGCCTGGCGGCGCCGCGCAGCGCCCGACGGCCCGCCAGGGCTGCCGCTATAGGCAGCACCAGGGCCACTGCCCCGCCGAAGAGCAACTGACTGCGCGGGGCCAGTCGCCTGCCCAATGGCTCCAGGGCCTGGGCAGCCCGTCCCGCCCAGACGGTGGGGTGGGCCGACTCGGGCGGCTCCCCCAGCAGGAGGTCCAGGAGCAGGGCCAGGGCAAAGACGACCAGCCTGCGCATCAATGCCCAGCATAGATGGCAGAACGACGGGCGGCCAGGCACCGGCCCTGGCCTTATCTGAGAGGCGGGGCAGAAAGTTGACCCTGGTTTACCCACATGATACAAAGGGCTGGGATAGATATGACGACCAAGGTGCAACGCGAGGCTATCGTCCAGGAGCTGCGCCGCCGCGGCATCAGGGTCACCGCTCAGAGGGTGGCCGTGGCCGAAGCTATCCTGGGCACGGCCGAGCACCTCACGGTGCAGGAGATTTACCAGCGGGTGTGCCGGCACCTGCCCCACATCACCATGGGCACCATCTACAACACGCTAGAGGTCCTGATGGCCAAGGGGCTCATCCAGCCTTTGCCCTTCCCCGGCGGCACGCGCTACGACACCGACCCCACGCCTCACGTGAACGTGCTTTGCATCCGCTGCGGGCAGGTGTGCGACCTGCACGACGACGGCGGCTACCTGGAAAGGCTGGCGGAGCTGGCCTCCCAGCGCACGGGCTTCCAGCCCCTTTCCCAGCAGGTGGCCATTTACGCCCTCTGCCCCTCCTGCCGACCCCGATAGGCGGATTCCCGGCCGATACGGCCCGCCCGTCCTTCGCGTCCGTATAATGGGGATGCGCGCCGCCTCGGGTGGCACATGGACGGTGAACGCCGCAGCACCGGCAGGACTCTGTTCCTTCTCCGTCGCGGAGACGGGCTGGGCCTGACCGGCACCTTCTCTGCCCTGAGGATCCGCAACTACCGCCTCTACTGGGCCGGGCAGTCCATATCCCTCACCGGCACTTGGATGCAGAACACCGCCCAGGGCTGGCTGGTGACCAGTCTCACGTCCTCGCCGGTGGCCCTGGGCACGGCGGTGATGCTGCAGTTCCTGCCCATCGGTCTTCTGTCCCTTCCTGCGGGGGTGCTGGTCGACCGCCTGCCCAAGAAGCGACTGCTCATGGCCCTGCAGGCGGTGGCCATGGCCCAGGCCACGGCCATCGGCGTGCTGGTGGCCACCGACGCGGTACGGCTGTGGCACGTCTACCTGCTGGCCTTCGTCCTGGGAACCGTCAACGCCTTCTCCAACCCGACCCGCCAGGCGCTGATCCCGGAGCTGGTGCCCAGCGAAAAGGTGCCCAACGCCGTCGCCCTCTACAGCGCCGTATTCAACCTGGCGCGGGTGCTGGGGCCGGCCGTGGCGGGGCTGGCCATCGCTACCATCGGACTGGAGAGCGCCTTCTTGCTCAACGCCGCCTCCTTCGTGCCGGTGCTGGCGGGCCTGTTGCTGATACGCGACCGGGAGATGCATTCCCCGCCGCGGCGGGCGTCGGCGCCCATGGTGGCCGAGCTGTGGGAGGGAGTGGTCTATGCCTTCCGCACGCCGGCCGTGTTCCAGGTGGTCATCCTGATGGCCTTCATCGGCACCTTCGGCTACAACTATCGCACCATGCTGCCCTTGCTGGCGCGGCAGGTCCTGCATGTGGGATCGCAGGAGTTCGGGCTGATGGACACGGCGGTGGGGCTGGGGGCCATCGCTGCCGCCCTGGTGGTAGCCTACCGCCAACGGGCCAGCGAGGGGCAGATGCTGCTGGGGGCAGCAGCCTTCAGCGCCATGCTGGCCCTGCTGGGCCTGTCGCAGTGGTATGGTGTATCGCTGCTCATCCTGGCAGGCATGGGCCTGGCCGGCATCACCTTCACCACCAGCGCCAACGCCCGCCTGCAGCTCCTGTCCCCACCCGAGATGCGCGGACGCATCATGAGCCTGTACACCCTCCTCTTCGCCGGCACCACCCCCATCGGCAGCATGACGCTGGGGCTGGTGGCCGACACGGTAGGGGTGCAGGGGGCCGTCCTGTCCTTTGCCGCCCTGTGCGCTCTGGGCGTAGCTCTGGCCCTCCTCTACCGGCTGGGACGCCGCGCGGCGGCCGCTGCCATGGGCGATGCCCCCTGAGGGGCACCGGGGAGGGGTGAGGGCGGTGGTGCGGCGGACGAAGGTGTTGGCCACCCTGGGACCTGCCTCCTCCTCCGAGGCGGTGCTCCGGGCCATGCTCGCCGCCGGCCTGGACGGCGTCCGCCTCAACTTCTCCTACGGCACTCCCGAGGAGCATGCCCGGCTGGCACGGCTGGTGCGACGCCTTTCCCGGGAGATGGAGCGGCCGGTGGCCATCGTCCAGGACCTCCAGGGGGTGAAGGCACGTCTGGGGCCGCTGGACGGCCCCCGGCTGCTGGAGCGGGGAGAGGCCGTGGTCCTCTCCTGGGACAGGAGCGAAGGGTTGCCGGTGGAGCACCCCGGCCTGGAGCTCTCGGTACGGCCTGGGGAGAGGCTGCTGCTGGGGGACGGCGAGGTGGAGCTGATCGTCGAGGAGGCCCTGGCCCACGGCGCGCGGGCGAGGGTCATCCGGGGCGGCTGGGTCCGCACCGGGCTGGGGGTGCACCTCCCCGGGGGCGTGGTGGTGTCCGGCCACGTCACTCCCAAGGACGAGGCCGACCTGCGCCTCGGGCTGGAGCTGGGGGTGGACTACGTCGCCATGTCCTTCGTGCGCAGGGCCGCCGACCTGCGGGCCCTGAAGGCGCGCCTGTCGGTCCCCGAACGCCCTTTGGTCATCGCCAAGCTGGAGCGGCGTGAGGCCCTGGCCCACCTGGACGAGGTGCTGGCCACCGCCGACGGCGTGATGGTGGCGCGGGGCGACCTGGGCCTGGAGGTCTCCCTGGAGGAGGTGCCCCTGGCCCAGAAGCGCATCCTCCGGCAGGCCAACCAGCGTGGCATACTGGCCGTCACCGCCACCCAGATGCTGGAGAGCATGGTGGAGCGGGACCATCCCACCCGCGCCGAGGTCTCCGATGTGGCCAACGCCATTCTGGACGGCTCCGACGCCCTCATGCTGTCCGCAGAGACAGCGGTGGGACGCCATCCGGTGGATGCCGTGCGCACTATCGCCTCCATCGCCCTCAGGGTAGACCCGGAGGTGAGGGCGCCCCACCTGGACGGGACGCGAGTCGGTCGTCGAAGGGCGCTGGCCCGTTCGGCCTGCCACCTGGCCCAGGATGTAAAGGCCAAGGCCATCGTGGTGTTCACCCGCGGGGGGCGCATGGCCATGTCCATCTCCAAGGAGAGGCCGCCTGTGCCCGTCTTCGCCATCACTCCACGGGAGAGCACCTGGCGGCGGCTGGCCCTCTGGTGGGGGGTGGTGCCCCTGCTGGCACCTCGGCCGGCCACCATGCGCCAGATGGTGGCGGCCATGGAGCAACTGCTGGTGGGGAAAGGACTGCTGCATCGGGGCGACCTGGTGGTGCTGGTGCGCTGGGCGCCCGAAGTGCGGGGCTGGGAGAACTCCCTCAGCCTGCATCGCCTGGGCCGTCGCTAGAGGCTTGTGGCCCTCCCCGCCCCGCTGCTACCATGGCGCCACCATGACGGCACGGGAGGGGCATAGCCCGACGATGCTCGTAGCGGTCGGGAAACGCCTGTGCCTGGCCAGCGCCCTGACGGTCGCATGGGTCGCCCTGGCCTGCGGGGACGGGGAACCGCCCCCGGCCGCGGCCCCGGTCTCCCCCACGGAGACCCGTCCGGCTCCCGCCCCCATTCCTGCCGCGCCCACACCGACATCGGTCCCCACGTGGCGCGCCTTGGCCCCCCTGCCCACGCCCCGCAGCGAGGTGGCGGCCGTGGCCCTGGAAGGACGCGTATACGTCATCGGCGGATTGGGCTCGGCCGAGGCCGGGCGCCGGGTGGAGGTATACGACCCCGCCAGCGGCTCCTGGTCGGTGGCAGCGCCCCTGCCCGAGCCCCTGCACCATCCGGCGGCGGTGGCCCTGGGCGGCAAGATATACGTCATCGGCGGCTTCCGCGATGGCTTCTCGCCCGTGGCCAGCGTCTACGAATACGACCCCCGGAGCAACTCATGGACGCGCAGGACGCCCATGCCCACCCCGCGCGGTGCCCTGGGGGCGGCCGTCATAGGCGGGCGCATCTACGCAGTGGGGGGCGTTACCGTGGGCGGGGCCAACACGGGCGCCACCGAGGTCTACGACCCCGCCAGCGACCGCTGGGAGCGACGGGCGCCCATGCAGGTGCCTCGCGACCACATGGCCGTGGCGGCGGTGGGCGACCGCCTCTACGCCATCGGCGGGCGGCTGCGCCTGGACTTCCGTCAGAACCTGGACGTCAACGAGGAATACGACCCGGCTACCGATACCTGGCGGCGCCGCGCTCCCCTGCCTACCGCCCGCAGCGGCGTGGCCGCCGCGGTGGCCGGCGGGCGCATCTACGTCTTCGGCGGCGAGGGGGCTGCCGGCACCTTTGCCGAGAACGAGATCTACGACCCCGCGACCGATACGTGGACCGCCGGCCCACCCCTACCCACCGCCCGTCACGGGCTCGGGGCGGCAGCCGTGGGAGACACCATCTACGTGCTGGCCGGCGGCCTGACACCCGGCGGCGGCACTCCCAGCGCCCTCAACGAGGCGCTGTTCCTGCGCTGAACATAAGCTGGCGCTCGCGGGGGAGCACTCCCGTCTATAATGGGGGCCAAAAGCATCGGAGGCCCCCGAGGTGCCGCGTCTGACCCTGCTGGGCGGGGTGGAGGAGGTGGGAGGCAACAAGGTGATGCTGGAGGAGGACGGCTCCGTCCTCTTCCTGGACTTCGGCACGTCCTACTCCCGCCGAGGCCGTTACTACGAGGAGTACATGAACCCCAGGGCAGGCTTCGGCCTCCTGGACCTGCTGGAGATGGACCTGCTCCCGCCCCTGGAAGGGCTTTACCGTTCCGACCTGCATCCCAGGCCCGATGACCCCGACAGCCTGTGGGAGCTGTTCCGCCACCGCCACACCTACCGCAACATGCAGGACGTCGCCGTGGAGGGCGTCCTCTGCTCCCACGGCCACCTGGACCACTCGGGCTACATCTCCCTGCTGCGGGAGGACGTGCCGGTGGTCACGACCCTGCTGTCGGCCCTGGTGATGAAGGCTGTGCAGGACTGCAGCCGCGCCGACATCGAGTCCGAGGTGGTCTACGCCATACCCAGGGTCCTGAACGCGGACACGGGAGTGCTGAAGACCGGCAACAACAAGACGGCGCCTGCCCGCCAGCGCCGCTTCCTGGTCTTCGGCCCGCAGCCCGGCCCCGAGGCCGATGCCTTCTGGCAAAGGACGCCCGGCAGCCACCAGCTGGACCCGCGCCCCTTCCAGCTGGCGGCCCAGGAGCTGTGCCTGGGCCCCTTCCGGGTGCGCTGCTTCCCCGTCGACCATTCCATTCCGGGCGCCGCTGGCTTCCTGATAGAGGTGGGGGGCATGGCCATCGGCTATACCGGCGACCTGCGCTTCCACGGCAGTAGCGCCAGCCAGAGCCTGGCCTTCGTGGAGGCCCTGGCAGAGGCCGCCCGCCGCCGCACCCTGGTGCTCCTGTGCGAGGGCACCCGCGCCAGCGACGACGACCACGGCCCCATCAGCGAGGAGCAGGTGGCTCAACGGGCGCTGGAGTTCATGCGGGACGCCCGGGGCCTCATCATCGCCGACTTCGGCCCCCGCAACCTGGAGCGCCTGACCATCTTCCACCGTCTGGCCAGGGAGCTGGGGCGGCGACTGGTCATCATGGCCAAGGACGCTTACCTGCTGGACGCGGCACGGCTGGCCGACCCCTCTCTGCCCCAGATCGGCCCCGAGCTGGACGTTTTGGTCTACCGCCAGCCCAAGGGCAGCTACGACCGCTGGGAGCGGGAGATATATGAGCGCTATCGCTCCTGGCTCATCGGCCCGGAAGAGGTGGGAAGGCGGCAGGACGAACTGGTGCTCTGCTTCAGCTACTACGATCTGAAGGACCTGCCCAGTATCCGCCCCCGTCCTGGCAGCCTGTATCTCTACTCCAGCCACGAGGCCTTCGACGAAGAGATACAGATGGACTTCCGCCGCCTGCGCAACTGGCTGGACCACTTTCAGATGCGCTACGTGGGGCTGCCCCTGGAGGAGCTGAAGTGGCGGGTGCCCGAGGAGGAGGTGGGCCTGCACGCCTCCGGCCACGCCCCTGCCCGCGACCTGTTGGAGATGATCCACAGGATCCAGCCGGCACTGGTGGTGCCCCTCCATACCCGCAACCCCTGGTGGTTCCGGCAACGACTGGAAGGCAGCGGCATCGCAGTGCACCTGCCCAGGGAGGGGGAGGACGCCGAGCTGGAGGCGCTCCTCTCTTCATAGCACCCCCAAGGGGCTCACAGCTGCAGCCATCACCCGCGGCCCGGAGCGCCCGAGGCCCGAAAACCACGGCGCTATACTATTGGCGTCCGGACGGTGTCACGGGAGCGACGTCGTCGTAGAGGGGCGGGTGACCGGGCCTGCGCTGGTGGTGGAACCTGACGCTCACTGGCAAGCTGCTGGTGCTGGTGACGCTGGCGGGGGCAGCGGGCCTGGTCTGGGCCGTGGCCACCTGGAACGAGGGGCCATCTTCTTCTCCGGGCACGGTGGGAACCTCACCCTCGCCCACCGTCGCTGCTACGGCAGTGTCTCCGGCCCCAGCATCCCCTACCCCTAGCCCCTCCCCGGCGCCGTCGCCCACGGCCGTCCCGCCCCGCAACCCCACTGCCACCGTCCCGGCCAGGGTCGTCGAGTCAGTGCGCGTCCTGTACACCACCTGCGAGGGCGACGGCGCCTGTGGCCTTATGGCCAGCGGGCGGAGAGTGCACGCCGGCGCCGCTGCCTGCAATCCATCCCTGGCCCCCTTCGGCACGCGCCTTCGCATCCTCGGCTGGGAGCAGGAGCTGGTCTGTGAGGATATCCATCCCACTTTGCAGGGCTGGTATGTGGTGGTCTGGTTCGCCACCGAGGCCGAGGGCCAGGCCTTTCGCCAGCGGGTGGGCAACACCGCCACCGTTGAGGTCCTCTACGTCCCTCCTCGCTGACGGGCTATTGACAGCCCGCGCCCGTCCGGACTAGATAGAGCCAAGCAAGCGTTAGGCCAAGTCAGGAGGAGGCGGCATGAGCTGGCGCCAGATGGTGGCTGACAAGCTCACCACCCCACAGGAAGCGGTGCGGGCCATACGCTCCGGCGACCGGGTGGTGGTCCACCCGTTCACCACCACCCCCTTCACCCTCTGCCAGGCCCTTTACGAGCGGCGGCGAGAGCTGCAGAACGTGACCATCGTCCACCCGGCAGGCCTCTTCCCCTGGATACGGGAGGAGGCAGACCTCCAGTCCTTCCACGTCATAAACAACTACGCCACCCCAGCCGACCGGGATGCGGTTAACCGGGGGCTAGTGGACTATCTGCCCATCGGGGTGTGGAAGGAGGCAGAGATCCCGCCGGGGGCCATTCCCGACCCGGATTTCTACCTGGTGCCCGTCTCTCCCCCCGACAAGCATGGCTACTGCAGCTTCGGCACTGGCGTCTGGTTCGCGCCCACCTGGTGCCGCCAGGCCAAGAGGGTCATAGCTGAGGTGCACGAGAACTTCATCCGTACCGGCGGCGAGAACCACATCCACATATCGCGCATCGACACCTTCGTGGAAGGGCAACCACCGCCCCCGCCGCCCATCCCGCCCCGCAGCGAGGAAGAGGTGGCAGTCACCGAGGTCATCTGCACTCTGGTGGCCAGCGAGATCATCAAGGACCGGGACACGGTCCAGATCGGCATCGGCACCGTGTCGGCTGCCCTGGGCATGTACCTGGGTGACAAGCACGACCTGGGCATCCAGACGGAGATCATCACCGGCGGCATCGCTCGCCTGGTGGAGGCAGGGGTGGTGACGGGCAAATACAAGACGGTGCACCGGGGCAAGGTGGTGGGCAGCGCCTGTGTGGCCCTGCCGCCCGAGGAGCTGGCCATCATGGACGGCAATCCCGTCTTCGAGCTATACGAGTTCGGCTATGTGGACGACGTGCGCATGCTGGTCCGCCAGCAGAACCTGGTCTGCGTCAACAACGCCCTGATGGTGGACCTGACGGGACAGGTGGCCTCGGAGACCATCGGCCCCCGCGTCTGGACGGGGGTGGGCGGCCAGACGGCCTTCATGATAGCCGCCCAGTATGCGCCCGGCGGCCGCTCCGTCATCGTGCTGCCGTCCAGCCACCTGGTGCAGGGGGAGCGGCGGACGCGCATCGTGCCCGCCCTGCCCGAGGGCTCGGTGGTGACGGTCCCCAGAACGTTCGTGGACTATGTGGTCACCGAGCACGGCATCGCTACCCTGAGGGGCAAGACGGTGCGGGAGCGCATCGGCGAGCTGATCGCCGTGGCCCACCCCGACTTCCGCGGCGAGCTGAAAAAGGAGGCCCAGCGCCTCTACGGCATCAGCGTCTGAGGCCCATGCCCCGGGCGCCCCTCTGGCTGGAAGGCGTACAGGTCCTGGAGGCGGGCCAGGGGCTGGCCATCGCCTACGCGGGCCACCTTCTGGCCCGCCTCGGGGCCACCGTCTGGAAAGTCGAGCCGCCCCAGGGCGACCCCATCCGCGCACTGGGCCCCTTCCCAGGGGACGTCCCCCACCCCGAACGGGGCGCCTTCCATCTCTTTTACGATGCCGGGAAGCGCAGCCTGGCCCTGGACCCGGGCCGCCGCGGCCACCGCCCTTCGCTGGCCAGGCTGGCCCGTGCCGCCGACATCCTGCTGGTGGACGCGGCCTGGGCCGCGGCGACGAGGGCGCGCGCCCAGGCCCGCCGCGGCGCTGTGGCGGTGGTCGTCTCTCCCTTCGGGCTGAGCGGCCCCTATCGCGACCTACCAGCCTGCGACCTGGTGCTGCAGGCGATGATGGGCCTCGCCTATATCACCGGCGAGCCAGACCGGCCTCCCCTTCAGGTGGGACTGCCCGTCGCCGAGCTGATGGCCGGGCAACTGGCCGCCGGCGTCGCCCTGGCCTGCCTGTGGCGCCGCGGACACAGCGGGAGGGGCTGGTTCGTGGACCTCTCCTGCTGGGAGGCCGCCCTCACGGCCATGGAACACGCCCCCATGGCCTGGTCCTACCAGCGCAGGTCATGGCACAGGCGAGGGAACCTGAGGGCCCTGGCCGGCTGGGGCCTGTATCCCTGCCGCGACGGCTATGTGGGCGTCATCTCCGGCCTCGGAGACGCCTACCGGCGCTTCCTGGAGATGGTGGGGCCGCCTCTGACGGAGCCTCGCTTCGCCAGCGTATCGGCCCGCACCCGCCTGGCCGACGAGATGCACGCCGCCATTCTGGCCTGGCTGCAGGACCGCAGCCGCGAGGAGGTGGTCAGGGAGGCTCAGGCGCGGCGCCTGCCCTTCGGCTACCTGCACACCGTGGAGGATCTGTTGCGCTCCCCCCAGTTGCGGGCGCGGCGCTTCTTTCGCATCGTCCGGCAGCCCGGCCTGGGGGAGTTGACGGTGCCCTACGCACCCTTCCGCGCCCGGGGCGTCCGCTGGCGCCTGGCCCCCGCCCCTGCCCTGGACGCCCACCGGGCCCTGGCCCGACGCCTCGCGCCCCGACCGCAGAGGCCCACGGGCCTGGAGAGGGGACTTCCCCTCCAGGGGGTCAGGGTGCTGGAGATGGCCGTCGTCTGGGCGGGGCCGCTGTGCGGTCGGCTGCTGGCCGAGGCCGGGGCCGAGGTCATCAAGCTGGAGGCGGCCCGACGCCCAGACCTTATCCGCGGGCCGGCCCGCCCGCTGCACCCGGCCGACGGCGTCTACCCCCGCGCCCGGCCCGGCCCCGATCCCTGGAACCGTCACGCCTACTTCAACGACCGCAACCGCGGCAAGCTGGGCGTCTGCCTCGACCTGGACCGGGAAGAGGGGCAGGCGCTGGCCCGCGCCATCGCTGCCCGTTGCGACGTGGTGGTGGAGAACCTTTCGCCGGGGGCGCTGCGCCGCTTCGGGCTGGACTACGACTCGCTGCGCCGCCTGCGTCCCGACATCGTCTACCTCTCGATGCCTGCCCAGGGGCTCACGGGGCCGGAGCGGGGACACGTGGGCTACGGCGCCACCAACGACCTGACCAGCGGCCTCATCAGCGTGACCGGGTACGAGGACGGCATCCCACAGAACGCAGGCATCAACGTCAGCGACCCCGTGGCCGCCTTCCACGGCTTCGTGGCGGTGATGGCCGCCCTGCACTATCGGGCCCGCAGCGGCCGCGGCCTCCACATAGACCTGTCGCAGCGGGAGTCCACCGCCTACTTCATGGCCCCCTACGTGCTGGACTACCTGTGGAACGGGCGACTGGCCCGGCCCGCGGGCAACGCCCACCCCTCCTGGGCGCCCCATGGCCTGTACCCCTGCGCCGAGGACGACTCCTGGCTGGCCATAGTCGTGCGGGACGACGCGGAGTGGCGTCGCCTCTGTCGCCTGGCCCCTCCCCTCGAACCGCTGTCGGCCCTCGGCGCCCCCGAACGCCTGGCCCGCCGCCAGGAGATAGACGCCCTGCTGTCCTCGTGGACGCGCACGCTGCCGCGGGCGGAGGCCTGGCGACGGCTGCGCGAGGCGGGAGTTCCCTCCGGCCCCGCCTACAAGGGCCCTGGCCTCTTCGCCGACCCCCACCTGCGCCGGCGCCGCTTCTGGGTGGCTGTGCGGCACCCCTCGGCAGGGCGCAGGCTCTATCCGGGCCCTCCCTGGCGTCTGGGCGACGGAGCACCCAGCCGTCGCCCCGCTCCCACCCTGGGGCAGCACAACCGCCTCGTCCTGAGGCGAGTGCTGGGCCTGTCGGAACCCGACCTGGAACGGCTGGAGCGAGCGGGGGTCCTCTGCCAGCGGCCCCTCGACGCCTGAATCGGTTCCCCCTGTGCGGCCTCTGTGCTAACATCGAGGCACCTGGAGGCTCGGCAGGGAAACACGATGGGGCCCTATCTCCAGCTCGGTGGCCAGGGCTGGCTCCACGACCCCTACCCCGTCTACCACCGTTTGCGAGAGGAAGACCCCGTCCACTGGAGCGAAGAGCTGGGGCACTGGCTGCTGACGCGTTACCGGGACGTGGTCTTCGTGCTGCGGGACAGGCGCTTCTCGGCCGCCAACCGTCCGCCCCAACGCCGTTGGGGTCGGCCCACCACCATGGTGAACGCCGATCCGCCCGAGCATGCGCGCCTGCGCCGCGTCGCTGCCGCCCCCTTCAACCATCAGGCCGTGGAGGCCATGCGCCCGGCAATACAGGAGGCAGTGGACTCCTTGCTAGAGGGGCTCGAGGGCCAGGTAGACCTGGCAGAGCGGCTGGCCACCCCCCTGCCGCTGCTGATTATCGGCCGCATCCTCGGGCTTTCGGAGCGGGCGCGGGACGTCCTCATGCGGGAGCTGGTGGCCTTCGCTCCGGGGGCGGGACGGAGGCGGGCTGGCATGATGGGGGACGCCGCACCCCCTTCACCCGACGACTCCTACTGGCGCTCGGTGGTGGAGGAGCACCGCGCCTCCCCTGGCGAAGACCTGGTCTGCCAGCTCATCGCCGCCCGCCAGCAGGGGCTGCTCCATGACGACGAGGAGCTGGTGGATACTCTGGTCCTCCTCTATGTGGCCGGCATGGAGACGACCATCGGCCTCATCGGCAACGGCCTTCTGGCCCTCCTGCGCCATCCCGATCAGTGGCAGCGGCTCTGCCGAGACCCGGGACTGGCCCGACAGGCGGTGGAGGAGGCCCTGCGCTACGACCCGCCCGTCCACGGTGTCAGCCGCCGTGCCCTGGCCGACGTGGAGGTTGGCGGCCGCACCATCCGCCGCGGCGAGAAGGTGCTCTGCCTGCTGGCGGCTGCCAACCGCGACCCGGAGGTGTTCCCGGACCCCGACCGCTTCGACATCGGCCGTGCCCAGGGGGACCATCTGGCCTTCGGGACCGGTGTCCATACCTGCCTGGGGGCGTTGCTGGCCCGGGCCGAGGGGGAGGTGGCCATAGCCACCCTCGCCCGACGCTTCCCCGACCTGCGCCTGGCCGGCGAGCCTCGCATCGAGAGCAACCTCATCGTCCGCCGGGTGACCAGCCTCCCCGTGTCCCTGTGATGCGCATCGCGAAGGGCCTGAGCGGTAGCGTGGCGGTCCGCGGTCACCATCCCTGGGCTTCCTAGGCGCTCCGAGGGCTGGGGGCAGAGGAGGGGGAAGGGATGGTGGCCGCCAAGGGGATGGGCCTGGCCCTGGCAGCCCTGCTGGCCCTGGCCACGGCCTGTGCCGGGCAGAATGCTCCCCTCCTGATAGGCCTGGACGTCACCCCCACGGTGCCTCCACCTTCGCCTACCGTCATCCCAGCGCCCAGTCCCACCCCTGCCTGCAACGACCCCGCCGCGGGCCGCGCAGCGGCCGCCCCGGCCACCGTCCAGGTTGTGGCCGGCACTACCGCCGGCTCCGGGGTGGCCGTAGCCCCCCACGGGCGCGTCGTCACGGCCTACCGCCTCGTCCGCGACCATGTCCTCGTGTCGTTGCTGCTGCCCGACGGCCGGAAGGCCGTGGGGCAGGTGGTGGCCTGGGACGAGGCCAGCGACCTGGCCCTGGTGGCAGCCATGCTGGACGGGCTGCCCACCGTGAGGTGGGCACCTGCGGAGCCTGTCCCGGGAGACCAGCTTCTGGCCCTGGGCTATCCCTTCCCCAGCCAGCACGGGCTGGGAGGCCAGCCGACAGTGACGGCCGCAGTGGCGAGACGCCCCGTCGAGGCCTCGGGCCAGAAGTACATCTCCCTCGGCACCGACCTCAACGAGGGCTATTCGGGCGGCCCGGTGGTGGATCTGTGCGGGAGACTGGTAGGCCTGGTGTTGGCCCGACTGGGCGACGGCGGCGAGGCCGCCCTGTCCCTGGCCAGCGCGCGCCCCATCGTCGAGCGGCTGGCTGCCACCCCGACCCCCTCCCTGGGACCAGAGGAGTCGGCCCTGGCAGCCAATATGGCCACTGTCCTGCGGGAGGGATACCTCCCGAGCGGCCGCTATGCTGCCGTCACCGCCGCCAGCGAGCGTTTCTACGGGCTGCACGGCATCTGTCTCGATTCCCCCGACAGCTACTGCCAGAAGGTGCTCTTCTTCCTGGGCACCCGTTACCTCGGCGCGGACACACAACGGCCCTCGCGCCTGGTCCTGGACGTGACTCCCGGCGAGAGGCCGGGGGAGGTGGTGGTGATATACGCGAGCTACGCCCCCGGCGACCCTGACTGCTGCCCCACCGGCCAGCCGGTGCCCATCCCCTATTACTGGGACGGGCAACGTCTGCGACCGGGGGGCGTGCCGCCGGGGCATTAGCCCCCGCACCATTGACAGGGCGCTAGCTAGGGGTATCATGGAGCCGTCCTATCCCACATCAAGGAGGAGGAAGCGTGAAGGCTGCAGTCATGACCCAGCTCAAGGCCCCCCTGGAGATCAAGGAAGTACCCGACCCGAAGCCTGGCCCCACCGACGCAGTGGTGAGGGTGGAGGCCTGTGGCATCTGCCGCAGTGACTGGCACTTCTGGCAGGGCGACTGGTCCTGGCTGGGACTCCAGCCCCCATTGCCGCGCATCATGGGGCACGAGTTCGGCGGAGTGGTGGAGGCCGTGGGCGACCAGGTGCGCAGCTTCCGCCCCGGCGACCGGGTGACGGTGCCCTTCCACCTGGCCTGCGGCCGCTGCCAGTACTGCTACTCGGGGCGCTCCAACCTGTGCGGCATGGGCATGCTGGGCTTCAGCATCGACGGGGGCTACGGCCGCCTGGCCCTGGTGCCCAACGCCGATGTGAACCTCATACGCCTGCCGGAGGGAGTGGACTTCCTGACAGCCGCCGCCCTCGGCTGCCGCTACATGACCGCCTACCACGCGGTGGCCGACCGTGCCCGCGTGCGGCCGGGCGAGTGGGTGGCCGTCTTCGGCGTCGGCGGCGTGGGCCTGTCGGCGGTCCAGATCGCCGCTGCCCTGGGCGGGCGGGTCATCGCCGTGGACATCAGCGACGAGAAGCTCCAGCGCGCCCGCCAGGAGGGGGCTGTAGCGGTGGTCAACGCCAGCCAGGGCAACCCCTTCATGCAGGTGCGCCAGCTCACCGAGGGCGGTGCTGACGTCGGCATCGATGCCCTGGGCTCTCTGTCCACCGCGCAGGCCTCCATACTGTCCATCCGCAAGGGTGGCCGGCACGTGCAGGTGGGACTCACCAGCCAGCAGGAGCAGGGCATGATCCCCATTCCCGCCGACGCCATGGTGGTGCAGGAGATAGACTTCCTCACCAGCCTGGGCTGCCCGGCCACTTCCTACCCCGGGCTACTGTCGCTGGTGGCCTCGGGCAAGCTGGACCCGCGGCGGCTGGTGGGCCAGACCATACCTGTGGAGGGCGTCAACGACGTGCTGAACGCCATGACGGAGTTCGGCACCGTCGGCTTCAACATCATCGACCGCTGGTAACAGCAGCCAGGCCCGCCAAAAGGCGGCGCCCCTGCCCGGGACGGTTTCGGGCAGGGGCGCCGCCCTCATACCGAGGCCTCGCCAGCCCCCGGATGGCTCGGCACCGAGCCGCTCAGGATGGCCCCCGCAGCCCGTTGACAGCACCCTCGCCTTCCGGTTAAGATAATGACTGACAGTCAGTCAGTAAACGGGAGGCGGAAGGATGCCCAAGGTGCGGCTGCCCGCCGACCGCCGCCAGAGCCTGCTCTCGGCGGCCCGACGCGTCTTCGCCAGCAAGGGCTATGAAGCGGCCACCGTCTCCGAGATCGTGGCCGAGGCGGGGGTGGCCCAGGGCACCTTCTATCTCTATTTCCCCTCCAAGCGGGCGGCCGTCGTCCAGCTGGCCGACGAGTTCCACCGCCGCCTGGCCGAGGCGGTGATGTCAGCCTATCGGCCAGACCGTCCCCTGGTGGAGTCGGTGCGGCCCACCGTGGAGGCCGCCTTCCGGGTCTGCGCCGAGAACGTCGACCTGCTGCGACTGCTGGACCTGGACGTCGCCCGGGACATGGAGGCCTGCCGGGAGATGCAGGCCACGCCCGCCCACCAGGAGTTGCAGGCCTGGCTGGGGGAGGTCATAGGCCAGCACGCCGCCCGGGAGGGTATCGCCCTCGACCCGGAGATGTTGGCCCGCATCATCCTGTGGATGATGCGGGAGGCCACCTACGAGTGCTTCGTGTTGGGAGGTGGCCAAGAGGTCGAGCGCTACATAGACGCCATCAGCAGCTTCCTGGAGGCCGCTCTGTTGGGCCTGGAAAGACCGTCGCGAGGCCCGACGCATGAAGGGGGGAGAAAGAGATGACGGTGGAGCCGATCCTGCAAGACCTGGCCAGGGCCATGATGGCCGAGAGGGAGGAGGAGATCCGTCGGCTGCCCGACGGCGTCGGTCAGCCGCGGCCGCTGACGGCACCTCTGGCGCGACTGCTGGTGTGCCTGGGCCTGGCCCTAGACCCGGCCCTGCGCCGCGAGCTGGCCGACGAGGCCGCTCCGACGGCCCTGCAGCCTACGCTGGGCCACTGATATCGCGGGCGCAGGAGAGCTGCTCGTGCGCGAGGCCCTCTCCCCCGGCCGACTGGCCCGCTGGTGCGCCACCCATCGCTGGGTGGTGGTGGGCATCTGGGTCGCCGGCCTGCTGGCCGCTGCCGCTCTCGCCTTTACCCTCCTGAGCAGCGGCCTCACCCACGAGGCCAGCTTCAGCAACCGCCCCGAGTCGCGACAGGCGGAGGAACTGCTGGCGGAGCGGCTGCGCGGCCCCGAACCGCTGCAGGAGATCGTCATCGTCCGCTCCGACACTCTCACCGCCGACGACCCTGGCTTCCGTTCGTTCGTCGAAGACCTTTACGGTCGCCTGGTGTCCCTCGGCCCCGATGTGGTGGCCCACGCCCTGGCCTATTACCAGCCCGGCGGGGAGACCCTCGTCTCCGCCGACCGTCACACCGCCCTGATCCTCCTGACCCTGGAAGGAGGGATGGACGGCGCCGAGGAGAAGGCAAAGCGCATACGCGCCCTGGTAGAGGCGGCCGATGGCCAGCAGGGGTTCCGGGTCCTGCACACTGGCCAGGCTAGCGTCTCCCTGGACTCCAGCCACGTGGCCGAGGAAGACCTGCGGCAGGCGGAGGGGATCGGCATTCCCGCCGCGCTGGTAGTGCTGTTGCTGGTGTTCGGAGCAGTGGTGGCAGCGGTGATGCCCATCGTGCTGGCGGTGGTGGCCATCGCCATCGCCGTGGGGCTGGCAGCAGCCATAGGCCAGGCCTTTCCGCTGACGTTCTTCGTCACCAACATGATCACCATGATGGGCCTGGCGGTAGGCATAGACTACTCTCTGTTCATCATCTCGCGATACCGTGAGGAGCGGGCACGGGGCCTGAGCAGGGTTGAGGCCATAGCCGCCACCGGCGACAGCGCCACCCGTGCCGTCCTCTTCAGCGGCCTGACGGTCATCATCGCCATGTCGGGCCTCCTGATCGTTCCCACCTCCATATTCCGTAGCCTCGCCCTGGGGTCGGTGCTGGTGGTGGCAGTGGCAGTGCTGGCATCGCTGACCCTCGTGCCGGCCCTGTTGGGGCTGCTGGGCGACCGGATCAACGCCCTGCGCGTGCCCGTGCTGGCCCGCTTCGCCGAGGCCGACGACGGCCGTGGTGGGTTCTGGGACCGGGTGGCCCGTTCGGTGATGCGCCGCCCCGCCCTGAGCCTGGCCCTGGTAACGGCGCTGCTGCTGGCCCTGGCCGTGCCCTACTTCCAGATGCGGACCGGCTTCAACGGCGCCAGCACCCTCCCCGACGACCTCCCCTCCAAGCAGGGATTCGAGGCGCTGGCGCGCGATTTCCCCAGCGGGCTGGTGGGGCCTGCCGAGGTGGTCATCGATGGCGACATGTCCTCCCCTGAGGTGCAGGCGGCTGTCGAGCGACTGCGCACGCTGCTGGCCGCCGACCCCATCTTCGGGCCGGCGACACTGCAGGTGAACGAGGCGGGCGACCTGGGCCTGCTGTCGGTGCCTATCGCCGCTGAGTCGGGAAGCCGGGAGGCGGTGCGGGCGGTGGACGCCCTGCGCCAGCGCTACATACCCCAGGCCTTCGCGGGGGTGGACGCCCGCGTGCTGGTGGGCGGGGAGCCGGCCTTCAGCCGCGATTCCTTCGCCCTGGTGGACACCTACACGCCCATCGTGTTCGCCTTCGTCCTGGGCCTCAGCTTCCTGCTCCTTACCCTGGCGTTCCGCTCGGTAGTGGTGCCGGCCAAGGCGGTGGCCATGAACCTGCTGTCGGTGGGGGCAGCCTACGGGCTGACGGTGCTGGTGTTCCAGAGGGGATGGGGGGCCGACCTGCTGGGCTTCCGACAGGTGGAGGCCATCGAGGCCTGGATCCCCATCTTCCTGTTCGCCGTCCTGTTCGGCCTGTCCATGGACTATCACGTGTTCCTGCTCAGTCGCATCCGCGAGCGCTATGACGAGACGGGCGACAACGCCGAGGCGGTAGCGTTCGGCCTCCGCACCACCGGCAAGCTCATCACCGGTGCTGCCCTGATAATGGCGGTGGTGTTCGCCGGCTTTGCCTCCGGCGAGCTGGTGATGTTCCAGCAGGTGGGCTTCTCGGCGGCGGTGGCGGTGCTGCTGGATGCCACCCTGGTGCGGTCGGTGCTGGTGCCCTCCGCAATGGCCCTGCTGGGCCGGTGGAACTGGTACCTGCCCCGCTGGCTGTCGTGGCTCCCCGACCTGCGTGTGGAGCCTGCCCGCCGCGCCTACGCCACCGTCAGGCGGGATTAGGGACGCCCCAGCCCCCGCCGCCGGGCGTCTCTATGGTGAGGCGGTCGCCCGCCTCCAGTTGCAGCTGACACTTGCCAGGCAGGGGCACAGCCTCCCCGTTCGCTCGCACGAGCCGGTCGCGACCCGCGACCCCCGGACTGCCCCCCTGCAGCCCCCAGGGGGCAAACCGCCGGCGCTCAGCCACGATGGTCACTGAGGTGGGGACCAGGAACTCCCACGTGCGCACGATGCCGTCGCCGCCGGGATGGCGGCCTGCCCCTCCCGACCCGCGCCGCACCCGGTACTCGACGATCCGGAAGGGGTAGGCCATCTCCAGCGCCTCCACGGGCGTGTTCATGGTGTTGGTCATGTGGGTGTGGACGGCCGAGAGGCCCGGCCGGCGGGGGCCGCCACCCGCACCCCCTGCCAGGGTCTCGTAATAGGCGAAGGGGCGTCCTCGGAAGGGGTCCCAGCCGCCCAGGGCCACGTTGTTCATGGTCCCCTGGCTCGCCGCCGGCACCAGCTCGGGCAGGGCCTGGGCCAGCGCCCCCAGCACCGCGTCCACGATGCGCTGCGACGTCTCCACGTTGCCAGCCGAGACCGCCCGCGGCGGACGGGCGTTGACGATGCTTCCCTCCGGCAGCACCACCCGCACCGGTCGGAAGCACCCTTCGTTAGCCGGCACCGACTCGTCCAGCAGGCACCGCACGACGTAGTAGACGGCCGAACGGGTGACGGCGGCCACGGCATTGATGGAGGAGGGGCGTTCGGGGGCACTGCCGCTGAAGTCCACCACCATCTCCTCGCCCCGCACCGAGACCCTCACGCGCACTGGCAGCGGGTCAGGGCCGATGCCATCGTCGTCCAGAAAGTCCTCGAACTCGTAGTCGCCGTCCGGGATGCGGGCGATGGCCGCCCTGGTCATTCGCTCGGCGTAGTCCTGCAGGGCCTCCATGAGGGACAGGGCCCGGCCCAGGCCGTAGCGCTGGCACAGCTCTCGCAGCCGCTCTTGGCCGATGCTCTGGGCGGCCATCTGGGCATCCAGATCGGCCCGCCTCTCCTCAGGGGTTCGCACGTTGCGAAGGATCAGCTCGTAGGCGCCCCTGTCGAGCCTGCCGCCCTCGTAGAGCCTGATGGGAGGGATGACGATGCCTTCCTGCCACAGCTCCTGGGCCAGAGGCATGGAGCCGGGCGACATACCCCCGACGTCGGCGTGATGGGCGCGGCAGGCCACGAAGCCCGCCAGCCGCCGCCCCACGAAGACGGGGGAGACCATGGTGATGTCGGGCAGGTGAGTCCCTCCCAGGTAGGGGTCGTTGAGTACGACCACGTCGCCCGGCCGGAAGGGCGCCAAGGAGAGGGCGGCCCGCACCGACTCGGGCATGGCCCCCAGATGAACCGGTATGTGAGCGGCCTGCGCCACCAGCCTCCCCTGGGGGTCGAAGACGGCGCAAGAGTAGTCGCGTCGCTCTTTGATGTTAGGCGAGTGGGCGCTTCGCCCCAGGGCCACGCCCATCTCCTCGGCCACCGACGAGAAGAGCGCAGCAGCGATCGCCAGCTCACCAGGGTCTGGCCTGGCAGGCATCTTCCTCTCCTGCGCCACGATTCCTCCGCCATGATAGGGCGGAAGGGACGAACGAGACAGTTCCCCCTCGCCTGTAGTCGGCCCGGCCCCCGAGGTGCCAGAATATCCTCAGGAAGGACCTATGCGGGGGTGAGGGAAGATGGCGGACCGCGTCGTCGAGGTGCCCCAGTACGAGGTGGCGGAACAGGTGACGGTGGACCCGCACCGCACAGCTCTCCTCATCGTGGACATGCAGAACGACTTCGTGAAGGAGGGAGGCAAGCTGGTGGTGCCCACCGCCAAGCTGACCATACCTCCCCTGCGCCACCTGCTGGAGCTGGCCCGCCAGTCGGGCATGACGGTGGCCTACACTCAGGACTCCCACCTGCCCGGCGACCCCGAGTTCGAGCTGTTCGGCGAACACTGCCTGGTAGGGACGCCGGGCTGGGAGGTCATCGAAGAGCTCGCGCCTCAGGCCGGAGAGCTGGTCTACCAGAAGCGCCGCTACGATGGCTTCTACGGCACCTCACTGGAGCACGACCTGCGAGTGCGCGGCATCGATACCCTCATCATCGGCGGCACCGTAGCCAACATCTGCGTGCTGCACACGGCCGGGAGCGCCGCCCTGCGCTGGTTCAAGGTCATCGTCCCCAGGGACGCCATCTCGGCGCTGACGGAGTTCGACCTGGAATCGGCCCTGCGTCAGGTCCACTTCCTCTACCGGGGCACCATCACCGGCAGCGGATGCATCTCCGTCAAGAGCTGACGGGACGGCCCGAGGGGACAGGGCCGCTGCCCCTAGGCCCTGGCTGGCTCCAGCAGCAGATTGCCACTACCGTCCACCGTCCCCTGCCAGCCCGGCGGCACAGCTGTGGTGGAGTCGTCCTGCACCACCAGCGCAGGCCCCACGATGCGGTTGCCGGCCCGCAGGGCATCGCGGGCGTAGACGAGGGCCTCGCGGCGTCGCCCGAACCACACGGGCCGTCGGCCCAGGAGGGCAGGCGAAGGGTCGGGGCCGCCCTCGGGCAACGGCGGCAGCGATACCTCTTTGCCGGGGAGGAGCAGCCTCAGGCGCAGGTTCACCACCTCCACCGTCCGCGATGGGTCGGCGTGGGCGTAGCGTTCCCGGTGGAGGGCGTGGAAACGGGGCAGGAAGTGGCGGGGATGAGGCTCCTCTGCCAGCAGCGCCAGCTCGTAGGACTGGCCCAGATACCTGAGGTCCAGAAGCACCTGTCGCTCCAGCCCCTCCAGAGAGAACCCCTCCTCCAGCAGCTCCCGTCGTCCCTGCTCCTCCAGCTCGCGCAGGCGCCCCTGCAGACTGCGGGCAGCCCCGTCCCACGCCTCCTGATCGTCGGGGGGAAGGGCCAGCATCACAGCCATCCGCAGCTCCTTGGCCGGACGGGCCACGGCCATCCCCAGGGCCGAGAGGACCCCCGGATAGCGGGGCACCAGTACCCGTCGGACGCGCAACGCCTCGGCCAGCTCGCAGGCGTGCAGGGGGCCAGCCCCGCCGAAGGCCACCAGAGTAAAGTCGCGGGGGTCGTGTCCCCGCTCTACCGACACCACCCGCAGCGCCCTCTCCATGCTGGCGTTGGCTACCCGCAGGACGGCGGCGGCCGCCCGCACCACGTCGCCGCCGAAGGAGGGCGCGATGCTGGCCAGGGCGCGGCGCGACCGCGACGGATACAGGGCCATGCGACCGCCCAGGAATCTCTCCGGCAAGATGCGCCCCAGCACCAGGTGGGCATCGGTGACCGTAGGGAGCAGGGAGCGACCATAGCAGGCCGGCCCCGGGTCGGCGCCGGCGCTCTCCGGTCCCACCCGCAGGGCACCGCCCTCGTCCAGGCGGGCGATGGAGCCACCGCCGGCGCCCACGCTGACCACGTCCACAGCGCTGCCCCGCACCGGCAGGTCGCCCACCAGCATCTCGTCCCGCTCGGGCAGACGGCCGGGGCAGAGGGCCACGTCGGCCGAGGTGCCGCCTATGTCCAGGGTGAGGATGCGGTCGATGCCGGACTGAGCGGCGGCCCACAGGGCACCTACCACTCCTCCTGCAGGCCCGGAGAGCACTGTCCGCACCGCCAAGCGGCCCGCCGCACGGGGGGACATGGCCCCGCCCGAGGAGGAGAGGACGCTCAGCCGGCTCACGCCCCTCTCTCGCAGGCCCTCCTCCAGGCGGGAGAGGTAACTGCTCATCACCGGTGAGACATACGCGTTGACTACCGTGACGACCGTTCGCTCGTATTCACGGTGCTCGGGCAGCACCTCGTGGGAGGCCGAAACGAACAGGCCCAGGCGCCGCGCCGCCTCGGCCACCATGGCCTCGTGGCGCGGATCCAGGAACGAGAACAGGAAACAGACGGCCAGGGAGCGAGCGCCCAGCTCCGCCGCCCGTCGGGCCACGGCCTCCGCCTCTTCCGGCTCCAGAGGCTGGAGCACGCGCCCCCAGGCATCCAGGCGCTCGTTGGCCTCCAGGCGCCAGCCGTCGGGGACCAGCGGCGGCGGCCGCCACGGCTCCAGGTCATAGAGCTTCGGACGCGTCTGGCGGCCGATGACCAGCACGTCGGCAAAGCCTCTGGTGGTCACCAGAGCGGTGGGCGCCCCCTTCCGCTCGATGAGGGCGTTGGTGGCGATGGTGGAACCGTGAACCACTGCCTCCGGTCGACACCCCATCTCGTCCAGCCCCAGGAGCACACCCCGGGACGGGTCGTCCGGAGTGGAGGGGCGCTTGAACAGATGCAGGACGCCGTCCTGCCACAGCAAGAAGTCGGTGAAGGTGCCGCCGACGTCCACGCCCAGCAGCGACTGCATGCCAGGGGCCATTTTACGGACGGAATCGTCCAAAGGCAGCGCCCTGTAACCTATCTCCGGCAGATGATATCCTGACCCGTGGACAAACAAGCGGGGAAGGTGCCATGCCCAGCATAGTAGACTTGCACGTCCATACCACCATCGGCTCCTACGACTCGATGATCACCCCCCAGCGCCTGGGAGACGTCGCCCAAAAGGTGGGCCTGACGGTGGTCACCCTCAGCGAGCACGTCACTCCCTGGCCGAGGGAGCGGGCCCAACGGTTCTACGAGGAGACAGGCATCGTGGCAGTCCCCGCCCGAGAGTGGTCCACGGACATGGGCCACATCATCGCCCTGGGACTCGAGGGGACGACGGGTATCCGGACGGCCGAAGACCTGCGAAGGGCGGCCGACGCCGAGGGCGCCTTCCTCATTCTGGCCCACCCCTTCCGCTACTTCCCCGGCCCCTCCAGCATCCTCTTCGGGCGGGTGGCCAACGCCGGCGAACTGCCCATCGAAGAGCTGGCCAAGCACCCCGTCTTCGGGCTGGTGGACGCCATCGAGGTGCTCAACGGCGGTTGCATAGACCGCGAGAACGAGCTGGCCCTTCAGGTGGCCCGCTACCTGGGCAAGCCCATCGTGGGCGCCAGCGATGCCCACGCGCCCACGGAGGTGGGGCACTACGTCACCATCTTCGAAGGGGACATCAGAGGCCTGGACGACCTCCTGCGGGAACTGCGGTCGGGACGGTTCACGCCCGCCCGCCGGGCCGACGGCCTCTATCTGCCGCTGGACGGCGCCTGCTGATCTCCTCCGGCCAAGGCCGCATTGAGGGATCCCCGGCGGTAGCCTGCCAGGTCCAGGGCCACGTGCAGATAGCCCAGAGAGCGTAAAGCCTCCACTACCTCCTCACGGCGGGCCATGACGACCCTCATTCCCTCTTCGTCCGTCTCGATGCGGGCGAGGGTGCCATGGTGACGGACCCTGAGGACCCGCAGGCCTAGCGAGCGCATGAACTCCTCGGCCCGCTCGATGCGCTCCAGCGCCTCGACCGTCACCGGCGTGCCGTAGGGGATGCGCGAGGCGAGGCAAGGGGAGGCCGGCTTGTCCCAGGTGGGTAGACCCATCTGCCGCGACAGCTCCCGGATCTCGACCTTGGTGAGGCCCGCCTCCAGCAGGGGGCTGCGGACGCCGTGCTGACGGGCGGCAGCCAGGCCCGGTCGGTAGTCCTCCAGGTCGTCGGCATTGGTGCCGTCGGCCACCCAGTCGAAGCCCTCGGCCCGGGCCAGGGCCAGCAGAGCGGAGTAGAGTTCATCCTTGCAATGAAAGCAACGGGCGGGCGAGTTCTGGACGTAGCCGGGTCGCTCCATCTCCCGCGTCTCAATGACGCGGTGGCGCAGGCCCAGTCGCCGGGCCAGCTCCTCGGCCTGGGCCAGCTCCGAGGCAGGCACCGAGGGGGAGCGGGCTGTAACGCACAGCGCCCGTTCCTCCAGCACATCGTGCGCCACTGCCGCCAGGAAGGAGCTGTCCACCCCGCCCGAATAGGCCACCACCACCGAGCCCATCTCGCTCAGGAGGTTCCTCAGACGCTCCAGCTTCTCCTGCACCTGCCGCCTCCGCCCGGGCGACCCCTATATGAACACAGGCAGCCCCACGGGGTCAAGCTAGCGCCAGAAACGGAGAACGAGGTTGAGGACGATGGTCAGAAAGATGCTTAGGAGGATGGAGGTGACCAGCGGGAAGTAGAAGGTGAAGTTGTCCCGCTGGACCAGGATATCGCCGGGCAGCCGCCCCAGAAAGGGAACCTTCGAGGCCAGAAGCACCAGGCCCCCCAACAGCGCCAGGGCCACGCCTGCCACCATGAGCCACTTGCCCACCTGCTCCATGTCCATCCCAGCACCATTTTCGCCATACTCCCCCGGGGCCGACAAGGGCGCCGTTGACCCTGGGACGCCAGCGCCCTATGCTTCCCCATCGGGAGGAGTTAAGACCATGGTGCAGGCCAGAGAGCGGGTGGAGCTGAAGGCCAGCCGACGTCAGGTCCTGGGCAAGGCCGTCAAGCGGCTGCGAAGGCAGGGCCTGACCCCGGCCAACATCTACGGCAAGGGCATCCAGTCGCTGGCCATCCAGGTGTCCACTCACGACCTGTGGCACCTGCTGCGCCACGCCGGCCGCCATGAGATCGTCTACCTGCAGGTGGACGGGGAAGAAGAGCGCCCCTGCTTCATCCGCGCCGTCCAGAAGGACCCCATAACCGACGAGCTTCTGCACGTGGACTTCCAGCAGGTCTCCCTCACGGAGAAGGTGCGGCTGGAGGTGCCCCTGCACCTGGTAGGCGAGGCTCCCGCCGTGGACCGTTACGGCGCCATGGTCCTGCAACTGCTGGACGTGGTCCTGGTAGAGGGGCTGCCCACCGCCCTTCCTCCCTTCATCGAGGTGGACCTGTCGCGGCTGGATGCCCCCGATTCGGTCATTCATGTGAGCGATCTGCAGCCCCCGCCCGGGGTGACCATCCTCACCGACCCGGAGATGGTGGTGGCCAGGGCCGTGGTGGAGGCGGCGCCAGCCGAGGAGGAAGCTGTGGAAGAGGAGGCCGCCCCGGTCGAGCCAGAAGTGGTCCGCTCCCGCCGCGAAGAGGAAGAGGAGGAAGAAGAGTAGCGCCCCGAGGCCTAAGTCGCGGCCTCGGGGGCACCGCCCAGCCGTTGCCCCACCAGGCCGGGCATTCCGCGCAGGAACTCTTCCGCCGGTAGAGCACGACGCCCAGCGCGCTGGACTCGTGTCACTGCCAGGAGACCCCGGCCCGTCTGCACGGCGAAGGCCGCTCGTCCCACCTCGGCCGGGACCTGGCGCGCCTGTTCGGGAGTCAGCGCCACCACAGTGCCCGGAGGCATGCCACTGTCTCCCTCCAGTGGCCAGGCAGCCCAGATGTGCAGTTGCTCCCCCTCCAGGTAGGTATAGGCGCCGGGCCAGGGGTCGAAGGCCCGCACCCGTCGCCATATCTCCTCGGCCGGCAGCGTCCAGTCGATGGCCCCGTCCTCTTTGCGCAGCAGCCGCGTGACGGTCGCACGGGACTCGTCCTGGGGCCGGGGCGTTATCTCGCCACGCAGCCAGCGGGGCAGCGTCTCCAGCAACAGCTCTGCGGCCAGGTGCGAAAGCCTCTCCGTCAGGGTCCCTGACGTATCGAAAGGGGAGATGGGAAGGGACCGCTGGGCGATCACAGGCCCCGTGTCCATCCCCTCGTCCATGAGCATGATGGTCACTCCCGTCTCGGCATCGCCCGCCAGGATGGCACCGGCAATGGGCGAAGGCCCCCGGTGCCTGGGCAGCAGCGAGGGATGGACGTTGAGGACGCCCCTGGGCGGTATCTCCAGCACCGGCCGCCGCAATATCTGCCCGTAGGCGCAGACGACGATGACCTCCGGCGAGAAGCTCCGCAGCTCTTCGATGGCCTCTGGCCGCCTCAGGCTCTCAGGCTGGCGGACCGGCAGCCCCAGGGCCATGGCCAGCTCCTTCACCGGCGGCGGCCGGGGGCGCAGGCCTCGTCCTGCTGGCCGGTCGGGACGGGTGTAGACGGCAGCTATCTCGTAGCCCGCCTCGTGCAGCGCCCGCAGGCTGGGCAGGGCGAACGGGGGAGTCCCCATGAAGACGAGGGCCATGGCCCCTACTTATCGCTGTGCCGGGGCACCAGCCGGTCCCAGGTCATAGATGCCGCGGTCCCCCGCCAGAACGGTGTCCCGTCCCGCCACACAGGGCCCCAACCGGAAAGAATCCCCCACAGGACTCGCCGGCAGACGGCCTTCCCCGCCTCCTCGGCCCAGAAGTCGGCCAACAGGTCGATGGCCGCAAAAAGCCCGGCTCGCAGTCGCTGCGGCCGTCCAGGGGGTCTCCTGCGGCGCAGACCAGCCTGCGGCGCTCCTCCCCACGAGCGGCATTATACCGGGCGCGCCACCAACTGGGCACCGATGTCGGCTCCCAGGGCCTCGGCGGCCGAGCCCATGGGCAGGGCTATCTCGAGGTAGCCAGCGCTGCCGATGAGGGCGCAGAGGCCCTCGGCCTCGGCGTAGGTGCGCACCAGGCCAGGTACTCGCCGTCCGCACACCTCCACCTCGATACGTCCCCCGGGCAGGTCTCGGCTGCGGATGTTGGTGACCAGGTTGCCGAACCGGTCCACGTGCACCACCTTCCCGGCCAGCGCACCGTCAGGCCTGGGACGAGCGCGGAAGGGGGGCAGCGCCACCATCTCTCTCACCACCGGCCCCAGAGACTCCAGGGGGGTGCCCAACGACAGGTAGGCAGCGGACGGCGCAAAGATGTCGCGCCCGTGGAAGGTGGAACTGACGGGATGACGGAAGTAACGCTCGTTCTCGATGGCCACGGCGACGTATCCCTCCGGCAAGGTCACTGCCGCGGGGCCCTCGCCAGCTCGCTCGCGCACCGCTTCGGGAAGAGCAGCCGAGAGGAGGCCGTTGTCGGGCCCGACCAGGAAGGCCCGCGGCGTGCGCAGGGCCAGGGCGCGGCGAGCGGTGCCTACCCCGGGATCCACCACCGCCACGAACAAGGTCCAGGGCGGAAAGTAAGGATAGGCCTGCTCCAGCAGAAAAGCGCCCTGCTCCACTGCCTGAGGCCTCACCTGGTGACTTATGTCCACCAGTGCGGCGTCGGGGTTGAGGGAGAGGACGACGCCCTTCATGGCCCCCACATACGGGTCGGCCAGCCCGAAATCTGTCAGGAGAGCGATGATGGGCCTAGGAGGCATCGCCCGGGCGCCGCCGCAGGGAAGGCGGCCCTTTGGGGTCCATCTGCCACTGCCAGACGGAGGCGAAGCGGGAGGCGGGGTCGAACAGGGCCCCCAGCGCCACCCCCTTCACCCGCTCGTCCACGGCATACGTGTACTGCGGATAGAAGAGCACCACCGCCGGCATGTCCCGGCGGAACAGCTCCTGGAAACGGGCGTAGAGGGCCTGCCTCTGGGCACGATCGGCGGTGCGGCGGGCTTCCTCCAGCACCCGGTCCACCTCCGGGTTAAGGTAATCGCTGTAGTTGCGGCCTTCCGGCGGACGTTGGCTGCTGTGCCATACTGGGTAGGGATCGGGGTCGGGCCCAGGGTCGAAGGAGAACAGGGCCAGCGTGAAGCGGCGCGGCGCCAGGTAGTCGTCCACCAGGCGCTGGGGGCTGACGAACTGCAGCTCGGTCAGCACTCCCTGGTTGCCCAACTGACGGGCCACCTCCCGCGCCACCGCCATGTGCATCGGGTCGTCGTAGGTCAGAAGGGGCAGCACCACCGGACGGTCGCCTTGCCGCCACAGGCCGTCGCTTCCCTTCTGCCATCCCGCTTGCTGGAGGAGCTGCTGGGCGCGACGCGGGTCTGGCTCCAGGGGACGGGGCGGGGCAGAGGCTGCCCAGGTCCGCGGCGGGATGGGCGTATCGGCCGGCACCGCCCGCCCCCCCAGAAGCTCGTCGGTGATGACGCGACGGTCCAGCAGCAGGGAGATGGCCTCCCGTACCCGGGGGTCCCTCAGCAACAGCGAGTCCAGGTTGAAGAAGATGGCGGTGTAGGTGGTGCGGGGCGCATCCAACAGACGGAACTGGCCCTGAGAGGCCAGCGACTGCAGCTCATCCCGGGGGACCAACGGCCCCAGCAGGATGCCCTGGACCTCGCCCCGGTGCAAGGCCGTCAGCGCCCCGTGGAGGTCGGGGAAGAAGCGTAGCTCCAGCTGCTCTATCTGCGGCGGCCCGAGGTGATAGGTCGGGTTACGGGCCAGCAGGGCGCGCCGGCTGTCCACCTGCAGCAGGCGGAAGGGTCCGGTGCCCACGGGAGCGTTGTTGAAGGGCAGGTTAGCCAGGTCGGCTGCCCTGATACCGCCCAGCCGGTGGGCTGGCAGCAGGCCGATGCTGGCGTAGGCCAGGAAGGGGGAGAAAGGCTCCGGAAGGCGACAGCGCACCGTGTAATCGTCGGGTGCTTCGCATTTCACCTGAGACCAGAACTGGGGCAGGGAAGGGTCGCCCGGGAACTGGGGGTCGGCCAGCAGCGAGTAGGTGAAGAGGACATCGCGAGCAGTGAAGGGGGTCCCGTCCTGCCACAGGACATCGGAACGCAGGTGGAAGGTGTAGGTCAGCCCGTCCTCGCTGATATCCCAACTGTGTGCCAGGTCGGGCAGGACATCGCCATCGGGGCCGAGGCGCGTCAGCCCCGAGAAGACCAGGGCTGTCAGGTCGCGGTCGGCCTCGTTCAGGGAGGAGAGGAGAGGATTCACGGCCCTGGGCACCCCGACCACCGCCTCCACATAGCGCACCACCTCGGGCCTGTCCTGGCCGCGAGCGAAGGGGTTCACTGCCCAGATGGCCACAAAGGCCACGATGCCGGCCAACAATGCCAGCAGCAAGGGCCACTGGCCCCGTCCAGGGCGGCTGTCGGGTGGGCGTATGGCCATGACGGCCTAGCGGCTGGCGGTCACGTTCAGGGCAGCTACCAGCACGAACAGGAAGGCCAGGGCGATGGTCAACTGAAAGAGGGCCTTCTCCAGGCCCCGCCGGGTTCGCGTCAGGGACGTTCCCTGAAAGGCCCGAAGGCCCTCGCCCCGCACCTGCAACAGGACGACAGCAATGAGAGCCAGGGAGATGAGGATCATCCCCACGTTGAGGACGGTGGTGGCATCCATGGTCGAACCCTAGGATAAGGCATCCGGGCGGGGATGGCTAGACGCAGGGCCTAGGAGGCGCCGGCCGAAGCCCGAGCGGCCGCTCGCTGCAGCACCTGCTCCCTTTCCTCGTAGAGACGCAGGATAGCGCGAGCCAGCTTGTGGGGGTCGTGGCGGTACCGGTTGGCCTCGTCCACTACGTCAGCGGTGACCACCGTCAGGTGGCGGGGGAGGTCGCCGTTGAGCCGCACCGGTTCCCCCTCATGGGCGGAGGGAGGCAGGGGCCCTTCAGCGTTGGAGTTGACCAGGACGATGTCCAGGAAGGGACGCCCCACATGGGCCTCGATGGCCCTCACGTGCTCGGCCACCCCATAGCCATCGGTCTCGCCCGGCTGGGTGGCCACGTTACAGACGTAGACCTTCAGCGCCGGCGACGCCAGAATGGCCCGCCGTATCCCTTTCACCAGCACATTGGGAATGATGCTGGTGTAGAGACTGCCCGGCCCCAGCACGATGAGGTCGGCTTCCAGGATGGCCCGCACCGCCTCGGGCGAGGCCGGGGGATCGGGAGGGTTCAGGAACACCTCGCGTATCCCCCCCCGCGCCGAGGCGGCGCTGATGCTGGACTCCCCCTCGATGGTGCCGGCGTCGGCGGTGCGAGCGCACAGGGTCACGTTGGCCGGCGTGGAGGGGATGATCTGCCCCCGCACCGCCAGCACCCGCGATGTCTGGCGGATGGCCTCCTCGAAGCTGCCCACCACCCCTGTCATGGCCACGATGAACAGGTTGCCGAAGGAGTGGCCGGCCAGCCCCGACCCCTGGGAGAACCGGTACTGGAAGAGCTTGGTCACCAGCGGCTCGGCATCGGCCAGGGCAACGATACAATTGCGTACATCCCCCGGGGGCAGGATGCCCAGCTCCCGCCTGAGGCGTCCCGACGAGCCGCCGTCGTCGGCCACGGTGACGATGGCGGTGATGTTGCTGGTATACTCCTTGAGGCCTCGCAGCAGGGTGGACAGGCCGGTGCCGCCGCCGATGGCCACCACCTTGGGCCCCCGCCGCAGCATGCGCTGGCTGTATATGACGTCCACCAGGCTGCGGTGGCCGTTGCTGTGGTATGGGACCAGGGCGCTCAGGATCGAGCGGTTCAGCTGCCAGACGGCCACCGACACCGACAGGACGGCCAGCCCCATGAAGATGCTGCCGCGACCCCACTGGGGTATGAACTGAAGGGTGATGTAATAAAAGACGCTGGGGAAGGTGAAGGAGACGTACACCTCCCGCAGGAAATAGGCTATGCCCAGGCCGGCGAGGGTGACTCCCCCCATGAGAAGGAGGAGCCAGCGCTTGATGCGCATGCCCGGGTAAAGCCACTTGATGAACTCGTAGCGCTGCAGAGGCCCCATCGTCCTATTAATTAAAACGCCCCCGGAACGTCCCAGGTGTTACGCCCCGGACAAACGTTCCCTGAGCAGTTGCCGCACAGCCTCCGGGTTGGCCCGGCCCCGCGTCTGGCGCATGATCTGGCCTACCAGGAACTGGATGGCCCCCTCCTTGCCAGCGCGGTAGTCGGCCACCGCCTTGGGATTCGCCTCCAGCACCCCGTCCACGATGGCCGCCAGCTCGTCGCCGGCGCTGATCTGGGCCAGCCCCTTTTCTTCGACAATGCTCCTCGGGCTGCGGCCCGTGTCCAGGCACTCCTCCAGGACCGCCTTGGCCGTGCTGGTGTTTATGGTGCCCTCCTCCAACATGGTCAGCAGCTCCGACAACTGCGCGGGGGTGAGGGGGCATGCTTCCCACTCGAGGTCGCGGGCGTTGAGGAGCCCGGCCAGCTCCGAATTGACCCAGTTGGCAGCAGCCTTGGCGCGAGCGGCCCGTTCCTTGACGGAGAGAGAGGAGAGGGCACCCTCGAACAGGTCGGCCTTGGCGCGGGACTCGGTCAGCAGCCTGGCGTCGTAATCCGACAGCCCGTAATCTTCTTGCAGCCTCCGACGACGGGCGTCGGGCAGCTCGGGCATGCGCCTGCGTATTTCGTCCACCCACTCGCGGGAGATCACCAGGGGCGGCAGGTCGGGCTCGGGGAAGTAGCGGTAGTCGTGGGCGTACTCCTTGCTGCGCTGGGGGACCGTCTGGCCGATGTCCTCCCGCCAGCCCCGCGTCTCCTGCACCACCCGCCCGCCCGACTCCAGCACCCTTATCTGGCGCTGGACCTCGTAGCGTATGGCCTCGTAGACGTGCTTGAAGCTGTTGATGTTCTTCAGCTCCACCTTGGCGCCCAGGTCCCGAGAGCCGCGGGGCCGCACGCTGACGTTGGCCTCGCAGCGCATGTCGCCCTCTTCCATGTTGGCGCGACTGGCGCCGATCCAGCGCAGGATCTGGCGCAGCTTTACGAGATAGGCTCGGGCCTCCTCGGCCGAGCGGAGGTCAGGCTCCGACACGATCTCCATCAGAGGGATGCCGGAGCGGTTCACGTCTACCAGGGAGTAGGACTCTCCCGCGGGGGAAGTGACGTGGACCAGGCGGGCCGTGTCCTCCTCCAGGTGGACGCGGTTGATGCGCACCCGCTTGCGCTGGCCCTCCACCTCGATCTCCAGCCAGCCGTCCTTGCACAGGGGCTGGTCGTACTGGGAGATCTGATAGCCCTTCATCAGGTCGGGATAGGGGTAGTTCTTGCGGTCGAAGCGGGCCAGGGGAGGCACCTGACAGTTGAGGGCCAGGCCAGTCATGATGGTCAGCTCCACCGCCCGACGATTGATGACCGGCAGCACTCCCGGCATACCCAGGCAGACGGGGCAGACGTGGGAGTTGGGCGGAGCGCCGAAGTAATCGGCGGGGCAGGAGCAGAACATCTTGCTGCGAGTGAGGAGGTGAGCGTGCACCTCCACCCCTATGACGACCTCGTAGTCGACGGCGGCGGGCGCGGTCATGCTGGCCTGGGGCGAGTATAGCAGCCCTTCGCCCCCTATACAAGGATATGGACCGAGCTTTTACACATTTATCCACAGGCCGAGGGACCCGGCACGTCGGTTGTGCCTGGCCGCCCTCGGTGCTAAGTTACATGGCGCCGTGCTGGCCGAGCTGGTAGTGCGCAACTTCGCCGTCATCGAGGAGGCGCGCGTCTCCTTCTCCGCGGGCTTCAACGTCCTCACCGGCGAGACGGGGGCGGGCAAATCCCTCATCATCGATGCCGTGGGCGCGCTCCTGGGCTCCCGCCTGGATGCCGACGTGGTTCGGGCCGGAGCCACTTCGGCCCAGGTGGAGGGCATCTTCCTCCTGTCGGAGGAGGCGAGAATGCAGCTGGCCCCTGCCCTGCAAGAGGCGGGCGTGCCCCTGGAAGACGAGCTGGTGGTCGTGCGGGAGGTGTCGCAGGCCGGGCGCAACCTGGCCCGGGCCAACGGCCGCACTGTCCCCCTCTCGCTGCTGCGGGGGGTGGGGCGCAGCCTGGTGGACGTGCACGGGCAGACGGAACACCTGTCCCTCCTGGACCGTCGCCAGCACCTGGACTACCTGGACGCTTTCGGTGGACTGATGCCCCGGCGAGCGCAGGTGGCGACGGCCGTGGCGAGGGTCCGCTCCCTGCGCCGCAGGCTGGAGGACTTGTCGCGAGACGAGCGCGAGGTGGCCCGCGAGCGCGACCTGCTGGAGTTCCAGGTGCGGGAGATAGAGTCTGCCGACCTGAGGCCGGGGGAGGAAGAGGAGCTGAGGGAGGAGCAGAAGCGCCTCGCCCACGCCCAGGCGCTGCAGGAGGCAGCCCAGTCGGCCTATCACGCCCTCTACGCTGCCGAGGGCTATTCGGCCTTCGATGCCCTGGCACGGGCCCAGGCTGCCCTCCAGGGGGTAGCTCACCTGGACGAGCGACTGCGGGAGTTGCTGTCGTCGCTGGAGACGGTGGCGGCCGAAGTGGAAGAGGCCGCCCGTGCCCTGCGCGCCTATGCCGCCCGGATCGAGCACGACCCCCACCGCCTGGAGCAGGTGGAGGAGCGGCTGGAGGCCATCGCCAGGCTCAAGCGCAAGTACGGCGACAGCATCGAGCAGGTGCTGGACTATGCCCGTCAGGCACGGGAGCGCCTTTCCCTCCTGGTCTCGGGGGACGAGGAGCGGCAGCGCCTGGAACGGGAGCTGAGGGAGGCCGAGGAGGAGGCGGGCGCCCTGGCCACGGCCCTGTCACAGGCACGAAAGGAAGCGGCCGCGGCCCTGGAAGAGGCGGTGGCCCGCGACCTGGCCGACCTGGCCATGGGCCATGTCGCCTTCCGCGTGGGGCTGGAGCAGGAAGAGGATCCCCTCGGCCTGCCCGTCCAGGGACGCCGCCTGGCCTTCGACGAAAGCGGGGTGGACAGGGTCGAGTTCTTGGTGGCCACCAACCCGGGCGAGCCTCTGCGGCCGCTGGCCAAGGTGGCCTCTGGTGGCGAGATGTCCCGCTTCCTGCTGGCCTTGAAGGGTGCCCTGGCAGCGGCCGACCCTGTGCCCACCCTCATCTTCGACGAGATCGACGTCGGCATCGGCGGGCGCAGCGCCGAGATGGTGGGGCGCAAGCTGTGGAAGCTGGCCCGGCGCCATCAGGTGCTGTGCGTGACCCATCTGCCCCAGATCGCTGCCTATGCCGACGCCCACTACCGGGTGAGCAAAGAGGTGGTGCTGGGCAGGGCCTTCTCCCACATCCAGGCCCTCTCGGAAGAGGAGCGACTGCGGGAGCTGGCTGCTATGCTGGGCGGCCCCCGTCCCAGCGAGCGGATGCTCGCCACCGCCCGCGAGTTCCTGTCGCGGGCGCGTCAGTGGCAGCGGGAGCAACAGGCGTAACGCCGCCCTCTCGCCGAGCGGAATCTTTTATTGGAGGCCAGGCGCGAAGGGCTGACGGCGGTGAGCAAAGGCGAGGAGGGGAACGGCCCTCGCCCTGGCCCGGGCCAGGGACGCCCCATGGCGGTAAGCGGGTCGGTTCTGACCAGGTCCGTGAACGAGGACGCCCTGCTGGCCGCCCGGCTAAAGGCTGGCGACCCCCAGGCGTGGGAACGGTGCTATCGGCTCTGGTACCCCCGCCTGCTGACCTACGCCTACCGACGGCTGGGCGACCGGGAGGCGGCGGCCGATGTGGCATCCGACACGTTCGTCCGCGCTCTGCGAGAGGTGGGGCGCTATGACCCCCGCCGCCTGTCGCTGGCAGGGTGGCTCTTCCGCATGGCCCACGCCCGCACCGTGGACCACCTGCGGCGTCAGGCCCGCCGCCGGGCCGTGTCCCTGGAAGCGGAGTCCCATGACCCGGCCGAGGACACCAGCGAACGCGACGTCGAGCGGGGCGACCTGCTCCGCTCCCTCTCCCGCCTGACCCGCGACCAGCAGGCCGTGCTCCTGCTGCGCTTCTACGTGGGGCTCTCGGCCGAGGAGACAGGGAGGGTGCTGGGCAAGCCGGCCGGGGCGGTGCGGGCCCTCCAGTTCCGGGCCCTGCGTCAGCTGCGGAGGCTCCTGGGCGCGACGGAGGAAGGGACGAGCGAGGAGGAGTAAGCGCCATGTCCAAGCAAGGGCGACAGCGGGACGACATCCTCACCCAACTGGGCAAGGACGCCGAAAAGGTAGGAGGCCTGTCAGCGCAGGAGCTGGCGGAGCTGGCCAAACTCGCCAGCGCCATCTCTTCCCTGCCGGACGAGCAGCCCAGCCAGGAGGAGCTAGAGCGAGGACGGCAGCGGCTCATGGCGGCCCTCTCCCACCGCCCCAGCCTCCCCTGGGCCTACGGCCTGCCTGTCCTCCGGGCAGCCGCGGTGCTGGCCGGAGCTGCTGTGCTGGGGCTGTTGGCCCTGGGCGGGGCCTGGGCAGCCGGCGCTCGACTGCCCCAGCCGGTGGCCGTGGGACCTCTGGCCCCCCTGGCCAGCGAGCGCTCCGAGGTCGCCCGCGACAACCACGGCCAGGACGTCTCTGAGATAGCTCGCTCGGGCGGAGGCCCCGGCCACGGCGAGCAGGTCCGACAGGAGGCGCTGGACAACCCCGGCCGCAGCGGCCCCAGCGCCAACAGCGGCCCCGGCCGCCCCGACGACATCGCCAGAGACCGCGGCAGCGACAACAGCGGTCCCGGCTCCGCCTCGGCCGGGGACGATGTCGAGCTGGTGGGCACCGTTCAGCAGCAGGGACAGGGAAGCCTGGTGGTCAATGGGATCACCGTCCTCCTCACCGCCACCACCCAGATAGAGGGGACCCTCACGGTGGGCGCACTGGTGAAGGTCGAGGGCAGCCACCAGTCCGACGGCACCATCGTCGCCAGGGAGATAGAGGTCCGCGTCCAGCCCGGGGGCGGCGTTGCCCCGCCGACCGCGCCGCCCACAACGCCCGTCGCCGTGGAGATCGAGCTGCGCGGCAGCGTCCAGGCCACAACCTCGGGCGGATTCGTGCTGGCCGGCCGCACCATCCGCGTAACCGGCAGCACCGAGGTGGAGGGTGAGGTGAGGGTAGGGGCGCTGGTCAAGGTAGAGGGCTCCGTCCAGGCCGACGGCTTGGTGCTGGCGCGAGAGGTGAAGGTGGAGGGGGCGGGCGACGACCGCCGCGGACCTGACGGTGTGCCCACGCCCGCCCGCGGCGAGAACGACCGTCGCGGACGGGGACGGGACTGACGCCTAGAGCCGTCTCACCTCGCGGCCTCCCAGCCCCAAGAAGAGGGAGAGGCAGAGGCCGCTGAGGGCGAAGGACGCCACCGCCGTCTGGACCCCCAGCCACTGGGCGGCGCCACCCATGGCCAGGTTGCCCAGCATCCCCAGTCCGGGCGCCAGGTTGTAGAGGCCCAGGCCCCGCCCGCGCATCTCCTCGGGCAACCGTAGCTGAACCAGGGTCTGGTTGAGGCCCACCATCATGGACCAGCCCACACCCGCCACCACCAGGGCAGCGAAGGAGAGGGGGAAGAGGCGGGACTGACTGAAGACCGCCACCATTCCCATGTAGAGGGCCGCCGCCAGGGTCATAGCCAGCCCCTTGCGTCGCCAGCCAGTCATGCTGGCCACCAGCAGTCCGCCCGGGATGGAGCCGAAGCCCACCCCCGTCAGCAGCACGCCGTACCCCTGAGGCCCCGATTTGAGCACCCGCTCGGCGAACTCGGGCAACAACGTGACATAGGGGTAGATGAGGACGTTGGGCACGTAGTTCATGGCCATGAGACGGAGGAGGGCCGGGTCAGAGCGCAGGTGGTCGATGCTCTCCCTCAGCCCCTGCAGGAACGGTACCCGCACCGGCTGCGACGACACCACCAGCCGCAGCAGCAAAGTGACCGGCACCGAGGCCAGCAGCAGGACTGCCTGGCAGTAATAGGCCGCCTCCACTCCAAGGGTGCCGATGATGGCGCCTCCCAGAGTTGGGGCAGAGATGCGGCAGACGTTGGCCGCCACCGAGTTGAGGCCCACGGCATTGGTCAGGTAGCGGGGGCCTACCACGTCGTAGACCAGCGCCTGACGGACGGTGAGATTGATGGAGTTCATGGAGGCCCAGAAGGGGTTGATCAGGTAGAGATGCCAGAGCTGTATATGCCCGCTGGTAGCCAGTACTCCTACCCCCATCGCCAGCACCGCCTGCCCTGCCTGAGTCGCCGCAGCCAGAAAGCGCCGCTCCAGCCGGTCCGTCAGGAATCCCGCTACCGGTGCCGAGAGAAAGCGACTGAAGGCGCTGGTGAACGCCAGCAGCTGCAGCTGTAGGGGCGAGTGGCTCAGGCTCCACACCAGCCATCCCCTGGCCACCTCCTCCATCCAGCCGAAGAGCTGACTGAGGACGGTGCCCAGCAGCAGAAGACGGAACTGGGGCAGCGACAGGGAGGCGAAGGTGGGCAGGCCAGCGGCGGTCGTCCGGGCAGCAGAGCGGGATAAAGGCTCGACTTCCGACATCGGCCTGCCACTAATTTTAGCGACGAATAAGCTAAATGCGATAGCGCGCCGCTGCCTCCTCAGCGACAGCGTGGTAATCTGGGCAGGAGGGGCCATGAGCGGAGTCAAGGGCCTGGGGCACGTGGTGCTGCGGGTGCGCGACCTGGAGCGGGCCGAGAGCTTCTATCGTGACGTGCTGGGCATGAGGGTCACGGCCCGCCTGGGCAACCGCATGAGCTTCCTGGCCGCACGGGAGGGCGTCTCTCACGAGGTGGCGCTGCTGGCCTTGGGGCCGCAAGCCCCTGGCCCCGACCCTCGACGCGTTGGCCTGTACCACATCGCCTTCCAGGTGGACTCCCTGGACGAGCTGGAGAGCTTCTACGCGCGCCTGCAGGAGCTGGGGGTACCGGTGGTGGGCATCGGCGACCACGGCATTTCGGTGGGCGTATACTTCCTGGACCCCGACGGCAACGAGATCGAGGTCTTCTACGAGCTGCCGCCGGAGGAGTGGCCCCGGGAGGGCCCCCTCTTCGCCGGCAAGTTCCCCTATCCCTTCCCCCGCGGGACCGGGCTGCAGGTATGAGCGTCCGCGCCGGCATCGCCTACGCTGTCTGGCCCCTGGGCGAGGGCGCCGGGCTGCTGTGGCAGGTCGTAGACCGGGCCGAGGAACTGGGGGTGGACTCCCTCTGGTTCATCGACCGGCTGGTGGGGCCTGCGCCCATCCCCGAGCCGGTGGTGATGATGGCGGCGGTGGCGGCCCGTACCCGTCGCATCAAGTTCGGGCCCAGCGTCTTGGCCCTCGGACTGCGTAACCCCGTGCTGCTAGCGCGAGAGCTGGCCACCCTGGACGTCCTCTCCGGCGGACGGCTGCTGCCGGCAGTGGGACTGGGCCGAGACGACCCGCGCGAGGCCGCGGCCCTGGGCGTCGACCCCCGCCAGAAGGCCCGCCGCACCGACGAGGCCATCGAGGTGATGCGCCTCCTCTGGACGCACGAGCGGGTCACCTACCACGGCCGTCACTACCGCCTGGAGGAGGTGGGCATCTGGCCGCGGCCTCTCCAGCAGCCCTGCCCGCCCATCTGGGTGGGGGGCACCAGCGACGCTGCCCTGCGACGAGTGGCCCGCCTGGGCGACGGCTGGCTGGCCAGCCGCATCACGCCAGCGGAGGTGGCTGCCGCCTTGCCCCGGCTCTGGCAATACCTGGAGGAGGCGGAGCGAGACTTCGAGCGCGACCATGTGGGGGTCATCGTCCCTGTCTACCTGCACCCCGACCGGGAGAGAGCGCTGGCGATGGCCGGCGACCGGCTGGCCGCTCTGCGCGCCGACGTCCCCCTGACGGAATACGCCGCCTTTGGCCCACCCGAGGACTGCCTGGCCCTGCTGCGACGCTACGTGGAGGCTGGGGCCACCAAGTTCGTGTTGCTGCTGGCCTGCCCACCCCAGGAAGCCCTCTTCCAGCTGGAGCTGGCGGCGGCCGAGGTCATTGCCCCACTGGAGGGGCGCTGATGCTCACTCCTTGTCGGTGGGGCGGTCGCGCAGGATGACGGCGCCCCGCACCCGCGCCACCAGGTAGACGTCCTCCCGGTCGTAGGCGTCCTGCACCAGCTTGATGAGATAGGCCCAGAGCTCGTGCAGCTCCTCTTCGTCTTCGGTGCCTGGATCCAGCCACAGGTAGGCGTCCTCGTGCTCGTCCCGGGGCGTCTCCAGGTCTATCTCGAGGCGGGCGCGCGGAAACTCCCGCTGCACTGCCTCGGCGATGCGGCGGGCCACCTCCAGCACCTGCTGGGCCTCGGGCACAGCGCCAGGGATTATAGCACAGGGCCGTTTGCCGCCCATACGGCCCCTTAGCTATGCTATAGGCGACGCAGGCGACCTGACGTTAACGGGAGGTGGACAATGCAGTTCGGCATCCAGACCAGCCAGGCCCACGCCACCTGGGAGCAGATGCGCGACCTGTGGGCGGAGCTGGACCGCAACTCCCGCTTCGATTCCCTGTGGGTGGTGGACCACTTCGTCACCGGCTTCGGCACTGCCTTCGATGCGGGCGGCCCCCATCTGGAGGGCTGGACGCTCCTGGCAGGGCTGGCCATGGTCACCAGCCGTGTGCGCATCGGCGTGCTGGTGTCCGGGGTGACCTACCGCGAGCCGGCGGTGCTGGCCAAGATGGCCACCACCGTGGACCACATCTCCGGCGGCAGGCTCAACTTCGGCATCGGCGCCGCCTGGCACGAGTTCGAGCATCGCTGCTACGGCATCCCCTTCCCGCCCCTCAGGGAGCGCATGGAGCGGCTGGAGGAGGCGTTGCACCTGATCAAGCTGCTGTGGACGTCCACCGGCCCCGTCTCCTGGCAGGGCAAGCACTACCGGCTGGAGGACGCCCCCTACGCGCCCCAGAACGTGCAGCAGCCCCACCCACCCATCTTCGTGGGGGGAGGGGGCGAGCGACGGACCCTGCGCATCGCCGCAAAGTATGCCGACGCTATGAACGTCTTCGGCTCCCCGGAGGTGGTGCGTCACAAGATAGACGTCCTGCGTCGCCACTGCGAGGCGGTCGGGCGCGACCCGTCCCAGGTCCGCATCACGGTGACGGTTCCCTTCCTCCCCACCGAAGACGAGGGGCGAGTACAGCGCTTCCTGACGGGCTTCGCCGCCAGCCGCGGCGTCTCACCCGACGATGCGCGGCGCTGGGTGCTGGCGGGCCGCATAGGCGACATGAGGGGCCACGTGGAGGCCTACGCCGAGGCAGGAGTACAGGAGCTGTACCTGCAACCCTTCATCCGTCTGCGGCCCGAGCCGTTCCTGGAGTTCTCGCAGGAAGTGGTGGCCCGCCTGGGCTGAGAGGACGCGCCTTCGGCCCTCGCAACAGCCCGCCCCGGGTGGGGCGGGCTGTTTACATCCGGGCTGGGTAGACCCCTTCCCAAGGGGTAGGGTTTTGCGCTAAAATGGTGGCGAGGAGGCAGGAGCGATGGCCGAGGCGACCACCGAGAGGCAAGGGCAGACCCGGAAGATAGTCGTCCCCGTGCAGGGAATGACCTGCGCCGCCTGTGTCGCCCGTGTGGAGAGGGCCATCAAGCGCCTGCCCGGCGTAGTGGACGCCCGCGTCAATCTGGCCTCGGCCCGTGCCGGCCTGGAGCTGGCAGCCGATGGCCCCACCCTGGCCGAAATCGCTCGCGCCGTGGAGGACGCGGGCTATCAGGTGCCCCACGCCACGGCCACCTTTCGCCTGCGGCCCGCCCGCGGGGCGCCCCCCTTGGAGGACCTGGCCCCGTCCCTGCTGGCCCTGGAGGGCGTAGTCCAGGCCCAGGCGGACACCGCCTCCGGCACCCTGACCGTCCACTACCTGCCCGAGGCCCTTTCGGCCGCCCGCATCCGCGGACACCTGGAGGCCCTGGGCTTCCGAGTGGAGGGAGGCCCAGAGGCTGAGGACGCCCTGGAGCGGGAGCGGGCCGCCCGTCGCGCCGAGATCAGGCGCCAGCTCCTCAACCTGCTCGTCGCCTGGCCCCTGGGCCTGCTGGTGATGCTGGGCACCTTCCGGGACTACTGGCTGCTGCCCCACGTGGTCCCCGAGGTCATGGGGCACAAGCTCTTCCTGTTCGCCCTGACCACGCCCATCGTGCTGGGGCCGGCGCGCCAGTTCTTCGTCAACAGCCTGCGGGGACTGCTGCACGGCGTCACCGACATGAACCTCCTCTACGCGACCGGCATCGGCGCCGCCTACCTCATCGCCGTGGTGAACACCTTCTGGCCCGAGGCCGGCTTCGGCGGCGAGCGGGCCACCTTCTACGAGGCAGCCGCCCTGCTCACGGCCTTCGTAGTCCTGGGGCGCTTCCTCGAGGCCCAGATCCGTGGACGCGCCTCGGATGCCATCCGCCGCCTGCTGCAGCTCCAGCCTCGACGGGCCCGCATCGTCCGCGACGGAGTGGAGATGGAGGTGCCTGCCGACGAGGTGGCGGTGGGCGACATCTGCCTGGTGCGGCCTGGAGAGGCGGTGCCGGTGGACGGTGTGGTCGTGGAAGGACACTCGGCAGTGGACGAGTCCCTGGTAACGGGGGAATCGCTGCCGGTGGAGAAGGGCCCTGGCGACACCGTCATCGGTGGCAGCGTCAACCGCAGCGGTTCGCTTCGGGTCCGGGCCACCCGAGTGGGCAGGGACACGATGCTGGCCCAGATCGTGCGCCTGGTGGAGGAGGCCCAGGCCAGCCGAGCGCCCATCCAGCGCCTGGCCGACTGGGTGGCAGGGCACTTCATTCTCGGCGTACACCTGCTCGCCCTGGGCGTCTTCGCCTTCTGGTTCTTCGCCGGCTACGAGCGCTGGTTCAGCCCCGACACGCGCCTGCTCATGAGCCCTTACACCCTGGCCGAAATGGGCGCCTTCGGCTTCGCCCTCCTCATGTCGGTGGCGGTGCTGGTCATCTCCTGCCCCTGCGCCGTGGGCCTGGCCACGCCGGCGGCCATCATGGCCGGCTCGGGCATCGCCGCCCGCCACGGCGTCCTCTTCAAGGGGGCCGAGGCCATGGAGGCCCTGGCCCAGGTACAGGCCGTGGTCCTGGACAAGACGGGCACCCTCACCCGCGGCCGCCCCTCGGTGACGGACGTGGTGCCCGCCCCCGGCCGCACCCGCGAGGAGGTGCTCGCCCTGGCCGCCGCCGCCGAGCGCGACTCTGAGCACCCCCTGGCCGAAGCGGTGCTGGCTGCCGCTCAGGATGCAGGGCTGCAGGTGCCGCGGCCTCTCGCGTTCCAGGCCCTGCCCGGTCTGGGGGTGGAGGCGAGGGTGGACGGGGCAACGGTGCTGCTGGGCAACCGCCTCCTGATGTCCCAGCGCGGCGTGCCCCTGGACGGTCTCCTGCCCGAGGCGGAGCGCCTGGAGGCCGAGGGCAAGACGGCCGTCTTTCTGGCGGTGGACGGCCTGCCTGCGGGGTTGCTGGCGGTGGCCGATACCCTGAAGGAGAGCGCCCCTCAGGCGGTGGCCGCCCTCAAGTCCCTGGGACTGGAGGTGGCCATGCTCACCGGCGACAACCGCCGCACCGCCGAGGCCATAGCCCGACGGCTGGGCATCGAGCGGGTGCTGGCCGAGGTGCTGCCCCAGGACAAGGCCGCCGCCGTGCGGGAGTTGCAGCAGCAGGGGCTGCGGGTGGCGATGGTGGGCGACGGCATAAACGACGCTCCCGCTCTGGCCCAGGCCGACGTGGGCATCGCCATGGGCGCCGGCACCGACATCGCCAAGGAGGCCGGCCACGTCCTCCTGGTGCGCGACGACCCCATGGACGTGGCCGTCGCCGTGGAGACGGCCCGCTTCACCATGCGCAAGGTGAAGCAGAACCTGGCCTGGGCCTTCGGCTACAATGTCCTGGCCCTGCCCATCGCCGCCGGCGTCCTGTATCCCCTCACCTACCAGGTGGTGAGCCCGGAGCTGGCCGCCCTGCTCATGGCCCTCAGCTCCCTCTCGGTGAGCCTCAACTCGGCAGCCATGAACGGCTGGCGGCCGCCGGCCAGGCGGGAGGCCGCGGCATGAGGGGCATGGCCTGGCTGGGCATCGGCGGCGCCGTGGCAGGGGCGGCCCTGGCAGCGGCATTGCTAGTGCTGGCCGCCTGGCTCGAGGGTGGCTATGGCGGCGGCACCCTGGTCGGCGCCGGCCTCTGGACCTTCTTCCTGATGCTCATCGTCCTGCTCCCCATCACGGTGTCATTGGCGCGAGAGGGAGCGAAAGGCCATAAAATGGAATCGGGGTGACCCTCATGTGGGGCATGCACGAAGGCTGGGGCTGGTGGATGCTCTTCGGCTGGCTGTGGTTCGCACTGTTCTGGGGCGGCATCATCGCCCTCGTCGTCTGGGCGGTGGACCGCCTGACGCGACGGCCTCGTCCGGCCGACGACGCCAATGCCCGTGCCCTGGCCCTGGCCAAGGAGCGGCTGGCCAGAGGCGAGATCACCAAGGAAGAGTACGAGGAGATCCGCCGGCTCATTCTGACCTGACGCGTCAGCACCTTCTTCCGGGAGGTGAGGACATGGTCAGGGACCCCGTGTGCGGCATGGAGATAGACCACCCCGCCCATGCCGCTGCCAGCGTTACCTACGCCGGGCACATCTTCTACTTCTGCGCCCAGGGTTGCAAGGACGCCTTCGAGAAGGAGCCGGGGCGGTATCTCTGGAAGGCCTTCGGCCAGGCCTAGGGGCCCGGGCGCAGACGGTAGATGTTCTCCGTGTCGCTGAAGTAGAGGGAGCCGTCGGGCGCCTGCTTCACGTCTAGCTGGCAGGGGTAGCCCGCGTCCTGGGGCTCGACCGTCTCCCGCGCGCCTGCCCGCACCTCCTCCAGCTGGCGGGCAGGCACCCGCAGAAGCCTCCGGCCCAGATAGGTGCAGAAGAAGAGGTCGCCGCGGAAGGGTAGGGCATCGGCCCAGTAGACGGCCAGCCCTGTGGGGGCGGTGCTCCTGCTCCCCGATTCCCAGATGGGGTCTACGAAGCGACCGTCCCCGGCGCGCCCCATGACGATGGGCCAGCCGTAGTTGGCGCCCCGCCGCACGATGTTCAGCTCGTCGCGCCCGCTGGGGCCGTTGTCCGTCAGGAACAGCTCGCCCGTCCCCGGATGGAAGGCCAGTCCGAATATGTTGCGGAAGCCCAGGGCATAGGCAGGCGAGCCGGGGAAGGGATTGTCGGGCGGCAGAGAGCCGTCGGGAGCCAGGCGCAGCACCTTGCCGTTGGGGAGCTGGGGGTCCTGGGCCAGGGCGGCGGCCTGGGCGTCCCCCAGCGACACATACAGCATGCCATCGGGGCCGAAGGCCAGCCGGCCACCATTGTGACAGCAGGTGGGGCCCGCCGGCAGACCGTCCACTATGGTCAGCGGCTCCACCCCCCGGTCTCCCTCGGCCCGCAGCCGCACCACCCGCTGCTGCTGGGGACGCCCCTGCGCATCGGGGACGGTGTAGAACACGTAGACGTAGGGCTGGCGGGGGAAGTCAGGGTGGAGGGCGATGCCCAGCAGCCCGTGCTCCGAGTAGCCGGGCGGACGGGCCACCCGGAAGGCAGCGAATGGCTCCGGCAGCAGGCGGCCGTCCCGCACCACCCGCACCTGGCCCGTCTCCAGCTCGGCATAGAAGAGGCGGCCGTCGGGGCTCGGCGCCAGGGCCACCGGGAACCGCGCGCCCTCGACCACCGTCTCCAGCACGGGCGGGCCCGCCACGGGACGCGGCGTGGGAGTGACGACGGGGGAGCTCAGGCCCCCGGCAGGGCTGGGCGGGGGCGAGGCGCCATCATCGGGACGGGCTGCCTCCCCGCCGCAGGCGACAGCCACGGCCAGCGAGAGCAGCAGAGCGACGGGCCAGCGCATCGACGCCCCATCAGTATAGCCGCCGGGGTCGGGTCAGGGGCTAGTCGTCTTGGATGCCGTTCGGGCGAGGGGGACAGGGCGTCAGCCTGGGTTGAAAAAGATCTCGCAGCCGCCGGTGTGGGTTTCGCCGTAACAGATGTCGTTGGTCCCTGCGCCGCCGTTGACCGTATCCGTGCCGGGCCCGCCGATGAGGACATCGTTGACGTTGCCGCCCGACAGGCTGTCGTTGCCGCCCCCTCCCAGGACACAGTCGTTGCCGCCGCCGGCGCTGATAATGTTGTTGCCGGACGTGCCCAGGACCAGCTCGCTCTGGATGCCGGGGCTGCCAGGGCTGCCGTCGATGTAGACGATGCGCTGCAGGCTGCTGCGGATGGAGTTGCACTGGGGCGGCGCCATGTCCTGGGCCTTGAGGGCCGCATTGCCGGCGTAATTGCGGACCTGGACATTGGCCAGCCTGGTGGCCGGCACGCTGTTGGCGGCGGCGTATCCCGCCGCCAGCACCAGCAGGCCGCCCGCCAGCAGGACGAACACGGCCCGCATCATGGCCCGCGCCCCCTGCGGCCGTTCCAGGGGAGCCGCCGCCCGTTGCCGGCCGGCACCGGCAGCAGGTAAGAGCCGCTGGAAGAGACCACCATCAGGGCCCCCTCGGGGTCGGCCAGGACAGGGCTCCCGGTGATCTTGGCCGCCTGAACGATGTCGCCCACGCCGGTGACCACCGCCGCCTCGCGGACGTCCTCGGGCAGGCGGGCCACCCGCACCACCTGGGCGCCCATGAGGGAGGCCAGGCCCGCCGGCGAGCGGACGGCCAGGAGGCAGAGGACGGCGGTCAGGACCAGGAGCGCACCGCCGCCCCAGATGGCGTAAAGGCCCACATTCCTCGCCTGCTCCAGGGTGGGGTCGATGGGCCCCAGCTCCAGTCGGCGCTCCTCCACCGTCCGCACCACAGCCGTCTTGTCCACCACGGGCGAGAGCAACTGGGCCGGCGAGCCGCTCTGGGGCGGCTCCAAGGCAGCCCCGATCTGGTCGAGGCGGAAGGGAAGGGAGAAGGTGGCCTCGTCACGGAAGGGCTCGCCCAACACGCTGCCGTTCAGCGTCACCGCCGCCACCAGCTCCAGCCGCACAGGGGTGGGGTTCTCCTGGCCGATGGCCGCCATCACCTCGCGCCAGGTCTGCTGGACGAGGGCCAGGTCGAGGACGCCCTCCACCGTGGCCTCGCCCCCCTGCACGGCCACCGGCCCGGCCACGGGCAGGGTGCGGCGCCAGCCGGTGGGCAGGTAGTCGCCCAAGCGGGCGTAAAGGAGGAGGGTGCCGTTGGCCCCCTCCAGCTCCGGCGGCGGGCGGTAGGTGAAGGAGACCTGGAGAGGCCGACTCAGACGCCAGAACAGGGGATCGCCGGTGCGGGCCTGAGCGCCGGAATCGTAGATGGGGGCGAGGGAGGGGGCGCTGTATTCCCACTGCCCCTGGTGCTGGTAGGCGACAGGCCGGTTGACCTCGGCCGTGGGCGGCAGCACCTGCTGGGCCACCACCAGGGCGACGCCGGCCGCCAGGGCGAGGGCGCCCGCTGCCAGTCCACCCAGCACCGGCCCGGGACGCATCACCAGCTGCCGCCGCTTCCGCCCGCTGCCCATGGCCACGGCGGCGGCGATGGCCCCGCCGGCGATGGAGGCGGCAACGGGCGGCTGGGGCACCGCCTGCAGGTACTTGCCCACCAGGGGCAGCCGCATCTTCATGACGCCCATCACCTGCTGCGGACGGGGCCGGTCGCTGTCATCGAACCCATTGGCGTCCCCACGGGTGATGAGCCTGCCCCCCGCGTCGTAGCCCTGGATGCGGTGCAACAGCACGACACCGCCCAGCATGTCCGACCGGTAGGCCACTACCTGGCCGGGCAGATAGGATTCGCTGGGCATCACCACCACCAGGTCGCCCGGCTGCAGGGTGGGCACCATGGACGACCCCTGGACGGCCACCAGGCGGAGCCCCAGGCCCACCGGCGGCGGCAACACCAGCCAGGTGGCGGCCAAGGTAGCCGCCGTGACGAGGAAGACCGCCAGCCTGCCCAGCGACATGTGCCCGTCCCGCTCCCATAGTACAGCCCCGGCCCGCCCTACTGCGCCGCGACGACCCTCAGCTCGGTGGCCGACTGGACGCTCTGGCCGATGACCTTGCAGGACCACCTGTTGCCGCCGGAATGGGCGCACTGGACCCACGAACCTGCGGGTCGATACGGGCCCAGACGTCGCTAGCGAAGCCATCGAGATCGAAGGCCACCTCGTACAGCAGTCGAGGGTCGTCGGAATCGAGGGTGTAGGTGATATTGCTTACGGTATAGCCCGAGATGGCGCTAGCTCCATCGCCCAGTCTGGTGGGCGGCACGACATTGCAGGCCGCCATTCCCGACACGGACCCCGTCACGGCCAGGACGGCGGCCAGCGCCGAGACCAACCTCACCCGCACCTCCTGTCACGACTCCATACCCCCTGCGATGATTAGGCCCGGCCGGCGGAAAGGGAGCAGCCGGCCGGGCCTACACAGGCTAGCTAGTTGCTCTTGGCCACCACCCGCAGTTCGTTAGCTCCGGCGACCGTCTGACCAGTAGTGGTGCAGCTCCAGTTGTTGTCGCCGCCGGAGGTACAGTTGAACCAGGTGCCGCCAGTCTGAAGCCTGACCCTCACCTCATTGGCCGCAGCGTCCAAGTCGAAGCTTACACTGGCTATGTTCTGGGGGTTGGTGGAGTCGAGTGTGTAGACCACATTGGTGACGGTGTAGCCGCTGATGGTATTGGCGCCGTCGCCAGCCCTAGTGGCCGGCACCGTGTTGGTGGCGGCGAAGCCGAATACCGCTCCCGCCACCGACAACCCCGCGATGAGGGCGATCAGGAACCGCATGCTGAGAGCACCTCCTTCGGTCTGCGTTTGTTACCGCTGTCACTTGGGCCAGTATAGCAATGTGTAGCCACGTGGTCAATGGGTCATAGCCACAAGTTTAGACATGGCTGGCCATATGGCCGTTACGCCAATTGTCCACAATTTATCCACACAGGCATCGGAGGGGCGCCCCTTCGGCCGCGGGCGCGCCCCTCCCAGGGTAGCCGTCCTCCTCCCCGCAGCGTCGGTATCGGGTGGGGGCGGAGGTTATCATGGGGCGGGAGGAGCAGTTGGCCTCTGCAGACGAGCGGGCGCGGTCGGTGCGGGCCATGTTCCAGCGCATCGTCCCGCGCTACGACCTCCTCAACCGCCTCATGACCCTGGGGCTGGACCTGCGCTGGCGGGCCCGGGCCGCAGCCCTGGCCCGTCCCCAGGGGGCGCTGGTGCTGGACGTGGGCACCGGCACCGGCGACCTGGCCCTCGCCTTCCTGCGCCAGGGCGCCCGCGCCGTGGTGGGGGTGGACTTCGCCCCGGCCATGCTGCTGCGGGCGCGGGCCAAGGCGGGGGAACGCTGGCCGTTGGCCCTGGCCATCGCCGATGCCCTACACCTGCCCTTCGCCGACGACGCCTTCGACTGCGTGGCCAGCGCCTTCGTCCTGCGCAACCTGGCCGACCTGCCGTCCGGCCTGGCCGAGATGGCCCGCGTCCTCAGACCGGGCGGCCTCTTCCTCTCCCTGGAGCTGGTCCGCCCCGAGGGCGGCCTCCTGCAGGCGCCCCTGCGCTTCTACCTGCAGCGGCTGGTGCCGCTGCTGGGCGGCGCCGTCAGCGGCGACCTGGCCGCCTACCGCTACCTGCCCAACTCCGCTCGGGGCTTCCTGACACGGGGAGAGCTGTCGACGGCCCTGGAACGGGCGGGGCTGCGGTTGGAGGGCGAATGGCCCCTGGGCGGTGGGACGGTGGCCTTGCACCTGGCCCGCAAGCCTTCCTTGAGCAGGCCTGGCAGCTTCGGCTAAAATGCGGGCGACGACGCCGCGGAGGAACGCCCCTTGCAGACCCTTCGCCTGGAGCTGCGAGGCCCCATCGCCTACCTGACCCTCGCCCGGCCGGAGCGGGGCAATCCCGTCGACCCCCTGCTGCTGGCCGAGCTGGCCGACGCCTGCGAGGCCATCGAGCCGGATCAGGGGGTGCGTGTCGTGCTCCTCTCGGCCGGCGACGCCCCCCACTTCAGCCGTGGCTGGGACTGGCCCTCCCTCGCGGCCGACGAAGGGCTGGACTGGGGCGGCCTCAGCCGCGCCTTCGAGCCGCTGGCCCAGCTGCCGCGCCCGGTGGTCTGCGCCATCGGCGGCGAGTGCATCAGCGCTGGCCTGGAGCTAGCCCTGGCCTGCGACGTGCGCATCTGCTCCGATGACGCCCGCTTCGCCCTGCCCGAGACGGGCCTGGGCCTCATACCTCTGGCCGGCGGCATCCAGCGGCTGGCGCGGACCGTGGGTCGCGCCTGGGCCACCTACATGGTCCTCACCGGCCAGGAGATAGGCGCCCAGGAGGCTCTCGCCCTGGGGCTGGTGAGCCGGGTGGTGCCCAGGGCGCGCCTGCTGGAGGAGGCCGACGCCATCTGTCAGCGCATCGCCCAGCGGGGGCCTCTGGCCGTGCGCTACGCCAAGGAGGCCGTCCAGCGCGGCTGCGAGATGCCCCTAGAGCAGGCCCTGCGCTACGAGACGGACCTGACCATCATCCTCCAGACCACCCAGGACCGGGCCGAGGGGGTGAGGGCCTTCCTGGAGAAGAGGCCGCCCCGGTTCACCGGCACATGACCCGAAGGAGGTGACAGCCGTGCAGGTGCTGCTGGAGCCTGACGAGGCCTGGTCGCTGATGCTGGTCATCACCTCCTACATCGTCGACCACAGCGGCATCTCGGGGGAGGCGCGGGCCAGGATACGCCGCTGGCGCAACGACCGCGCGGTGGGCACGGTGGAGATGGACCAGCTCTGCCTGGAGATGAACCGTGCCCTGGGCAACTACCTGGACGAGAAGACCACCCGCCAGATCCGCATGCGCGGCCGCTACATCACCACCCGCGACCTGCGGCTGGCCGCCCGTCCCGCCTCCACGGGGGAGGTGCAGGCATGAGGGTCGAGCTGGACACGGACGAGGCGCGCGAGCTGCTGGCCCTGGTGCTGGAGAAGCTGGTGCAGGAGGCGGGGCTGCCCGACGAGGACCGGGCGCGATTGCGCCGCTGGTTCTCCGACGAGATGCGCACTGGCTCCGCGGGCATGCGCGAGCTGACGGAGAAGATCAACGCCGACCTGGAGAGGACGCTGCGCAACAAGGAGAAGAGCGCCGTGCGCCGCCCCGACTGGCTGTAGGGGGGCGAAGGGAAAGACGTGGACGGCTTCCAGACCATCATCTATGAGAAGGAGGGGGGCCTGGCCTGGGTCACCCTCAACCGGCCCGACGTCCTGAACGCCATCAACCTCCAGATGCGGGACGAGCTGTGGGAGGTCGTCCACGCCGCCCTTTACGACCCGGAGGTGGGGGCAGTCATCTTCCGCGGCGCCGGCGAGCGGGCCTTCTGCGCTGGCGCCGACATCTCCGAGTTCGGGACCGCCCCTTCCTACGTGGAGGCCCGTCGCGCCCGCCAGCAGAGGGACCTGTGGGGCGTCCTGGAGGAGTACCCCAAGCCCCTTCTGGCAGCCATCCACGGCTACGCCCTGGGTGCGGGCATCGAGCTGCCCCTCTTCTGCGACATCCGTATCGCCTCCGAGGACGCCCGCCTGGGGCTGCCGGAGGTGAACCTGGGATACATCCCGTCGGCCGGCGGCACCCAGACCATGCCCCGCACCGTGCCCAGGGGGGTGGCCCTGCACATGATTTTGACCGGCGACCCCATCGACGCCTGGGAGGCGCTACGTTGGGGGCTGGTGCACCGGGTAGTGCCCCGCGCCCAGCTTTACGCCGAGGCCGAGGCGCTGGCCCGCCGCCTGCTGGAGCGGCCGCCGCAGGCCCTGGGCCTGGCCAAGAGGGCCCTGCGGCGCGGCCTGGACCTGCCCCTGGAGGAGGCCCTCCGTCAGGACGGCCGATTGGCCCGTCGCCTGCAGATGGACGCCCGCGTGCGGCGGTCGCTTGCCGGGGAGGGCTAGCGGCGACGGCCGCCTTTGCCCAAAATGCTAAGGGAACCACCTAGGGAGGTCGAAGGATGAACACGGCTGAGTTCTTGACCATCGCTGCCTCCATGGTGCCCGACCGGGTGGGCATCATCTGCCAGGGACAGGAGGAGACCTTCGCCCAGTTGCAGGAGCGGACGCTGCGGCTGGCCAATGCCCTGCAGGCCCTGGGAGTCCAGAAGGGGGAGAAGGTGGCCGTCCTCTCCCTCAACTCCATCCCTTATGTGGAGACCTACTACGCCTGCGCGAAGCTCGGCCTCACCTTCGTGCCCCTGAATTACCGGGCCAAGCGGGAGGAGCTGGTCTACATGCTCACCAACTCGCAGGCCTCGGTCCTCTTCGTGGGGGAGCGGTACCTGGAGCTGGCCAACTCCCTGAGGCCGGAGGTGCCGGGCCTACGCCATGTCATCTGCTATGACGCCAGGCCCGAGGGCATCCCCTATTACGAGGACGTCCTCGCCCAGCACCAGCCAGAAGAGGTCTTCGTGGACGTGGACGACTCGGAGCCTGCCATCCTCATGTACACCAGCGGCACCACCGCCCTGCCCAAGGGGGTGGTGCTGACCCACCTGGCCCTCTCGGTCTACGTGACCAACACCGTCTCCCCCGCCGACCCGACGGCGGAGGAGTGGGAGGTGCAGCTGGTCTCGGTGCCCTTCTTCCACATCGCCGGAGCTACCACCATGCTGGCGGCGGTCTGGGGAGGGCGCACACTGGTGGTGTTGCCCCAGTTCGACCCCACCGCCTGGCTGGAGGCGGTCCAGCGCTATCGCGTCACCCACAGCTTCCTGGTGCCCACCATGGTCAAGCGGGTCATCGAGCACCCCGACTTCGACAAGTACGACCTCAGCTCCCTGCGGCTGCTGGCCTACGGCGCCGCCCCCATGCCCTACGAGGTGCTGATCAAGGCCATCGAACGCTTCAAGAAGTGGCCCAACGTGGGCTTCATGAACGCCTACGGGCAGACGGAGAGCACTTCCACCCTCACCTTCCTGGGGCCGGAGGACCACCGCATCCCCGACGAGCCGGGCCCCGAGCGGGAGAAGGCCTTGCGTCGTCTTCGTTCCGTCGGCCGCCCCATGCCGGATGTCGTGGTGGCCATCATGGACCCCCAGGGCAACCTGCTACCCCCCGGCCACGAGGGCGAGATCGTCGTCCAGGGGCCGCGGGTCATGGCCGGCTACTGGCAGCGGGAGCAGGAAACGGCCGAGGCCTTCAAGGACGGCTGGCTCCACACGGGCGATGTGGGCTTCATGGACGAGGACGGTTACGTCTACATCACCGGCCGAACCAAGGACCTCATCATCCGTGGCGGCGAGAACATCGCCCCCGGCGAGATAGAGGCGGTGCTGGAGCAGCACCCCAAGGTGGCCGAGGCGGCCGTAATTGGCGTCCCCGACGAGGAGTGGGGCGAGGAAGTGAAGGCCATCATCGTCCCCAAGGACCCCAACGACCTGCCCACTCCCGAAGAGCTGACGGCCTATGTCAAGGGGCGTCTGGCCAGCTACAAGGCCCCCAAGTACTACGCCTTCGTCAGCGACCTGCCCCGCAACTACTTGGGCAAGGTCCTGAAGACGGAGCTGCGCAAGCGCCTGGGGGAGCCCAAGAACGAGCTGTCCCTGGCAGCTGTGGCCCCCGAGTAGACTAGAAGCTCTCGGGGCAGGAGACGGGCAGGGTAGCTCCCAGCAGTCGCTGGGCCGACTCCACTGCCGTCGGGTCGTGCACCTGCAGCAGCCCTGTGCGAGCTGCCTCCAGCGGCGACACCAGGCCGCTGTAGATGGGGGCCAGATTGCCGACGTCGGCCGAGACCTGGGGCGCTTCCCGGGAGGGGTGCAATCGCAGCCTGCCGCCCTCGGCCTCCAGCAGCCACACGCCCCGGTTCCAGGGGGCATGCGCGTCCTCGATGCCCAGCAGCAGGCGGGTGCCATCGGGAGCGGCGATGGGGCGGCGAGAGAGGGCCTCGGCCACGTCCACCAGCCGCAGCATCATCCCCAGGTGGCGGGTGGCCTGAATCCGCTGCGCCTCGTCGAGGGCCGCCGGCAGGGGATCGTGCAGGTCCAGGACCATAGTCACCTCCCGCGCCAGGTCGAAGGACAGGGCATGGCGCAGGAGGCCGGCATAGGCGTCCCCGTCCAGGGCGGCAAGCTGGAAGACATGGCAGTAGTTCTCCTGTTCCCGTACGCCGCGGCGCACCCCGGCTTCGTAGACCATGAAGCCGCCGTACGTCCCGTCGGGCCGCTGCCAAACGGCGCAGTCGCGAGGCAGGCGACGGGGCCAGTAAAGGCCGCCGAAGACGGCCCGCCGCCACCAGCCCTCGCTGCGCAGCAGGGGGCCGTTGCGGCGGGATGCCCACTCCCGGTGCAACTCGTCCACCAGGGGCCAAGACTCGGGGTCCACACGACGGGGGCGGCCCTGGGGGCGAGGTAGCCAGCGGACGTCCACGGCCTTGGGGTCCACGCTGCAGAGCAGATAGGCATGGGCCACCCCCCAGCCGTAGCGGCGGTACAGGGACGGGTGGGGAGTGAACAGGCCCGAGAGGCAGAGGCCCCGTTCGCGCATGTACTGCAGCGAGTAGGCCAGCAGGCGGCCCACCAGGCCTCGCCGCCGCTCCTCCGGCAGGCAAGAGACCATGGACACCGCCCCCAGGGGCACCGGGGCGCCCTCGTAGAAGGCGGCCATGGTCCCAACCGACAGGCAGGCTACCAGCCGTCCGTCCTCGCGGCAGACCAGGGGAGTGAACAGCTCGTACACGCCCTGGCCCAGAAGGCCATCGGGGCTGCGGTCGGCATCGAAGGCGATGGCAGTTACCAGCGCCACCTCGGGCAACTCTTCGGGGGTGGCCTCGCGCAGCTCTAGGGCCATGGCGGGGCCATTTTACCGCAACTTCGGGGCGTTTGACGGCCCCCTAACGGCGTCTTAACATGGCATCGCGCCCCACGCGGGACACCATCACAGGGGGACAGGATGGCCATCGAGGTCAAAGTCCGCTCTCTACGGGTCCGCCAGCTGCTGACCGCCCTCAGCTTCTTTACGGCCGTGGCCCTCATACCGCTGGTGGCGGCCATAGCCGTCATCGCCGCCAGCGAGGGGATGGGCGAGGCGACGCGGCAGGTCTTCTTCAACATCGCCAAGTGGGCCCGCATCCTGGTCTACGCCGTCACCGCCGTCATCCTGTTGGTCCTGGCCTACGGCCCCCTCTCGCGGCTGCGGCTGTGGCTACTGGGCAAAAAGGAGGAGCGGTGGGACCGCCCCTGGGAGAGGGCCCGCTTCTTCCTCCTCTACGGCGTGGGGCAGGGACGATTACCCAACGACCTCTACGCCGGACTGATGCACCTTCTCATCTTCTGGGGCTGGACGTTCCTCTTCATCGGGACGGTGATGCTGGCCTTCCACGACGATTTCGTGGAGTACCTGGAGGGGCATGTCTACCTCGGCTACTCCCTGGCCCTGGACCTGGCCGGGGTGGCCGCCACGGTAGGCATCCTCATGGCCCTCTACCGCCGCTACCTCTGGAAGCACCCTAAGCTGCGCCTGGGCAGCCTGTGGGACGACGTCGCCCTGTTGTGGCTCATGCTGGCCATCCTGCTGACCGGGTTCGTCATCGAGGGCATGCGGGTGGGCATGACCGAGCTGCAGGGGGCCACCATCGACGTCCACGGCGGCATAGCGTCGGACCCTGACTGGGCACCCTGGTCGCCCATCGGCTTCCTAATCGGCAAGGCAGCCCTGGAGTCGGGTGCCAGCCAGGGCTTCATGGAAATGCTGCACAAGAGCCTATGGTGGCTGCACCTGGCCATGGCCACGGGCTGGGTGGCCTGGGTAGGCTACGGCAAGATATCGCACATCCTGCTGGGGTCGGCCAACATCTTCCTGCGCAAGCTCTCGCCCACCGGGGCCGCGCTGGCCGGCACGGCCCTGCCCCCCATCGCCGACTTCGAGACGGCGGAGCGCTTCGGCGCCGGCTATCTCAGGGACTTCACCTGGAAGCAGCTCATGGACGTGGACGTGTGCGTCCGCTGTGGACGTTGCGAGGCCCACTGCCCCGCCTACAACACCGGCAAGGAACTGACGCCCATGGGCTTCCTGCAGGACATCAAGCGCTACCTGACGGAGATGGGGCCGCGGCTGCTGGCCGCCCGCCGCAAAGGGGAGGAGGTACAGGACGAGCGCCCCGTGGCTGGAGACGTGGTCTCCTTCAACACCATCTGGGACTGTGTGACGTGCGGGGCTTGCGAATACCAGTGTCCCCTGTTCATCGAGCACATCCCCAAGCTGATGGATATGCGTCGTTACCTGGTGATGGAGCAGGCCAACATGCCCGAGACGGCGCAGGCCACCCTCATGCAGCTGGAGCAGAGGGGGCACCCCTGGCGGGGCACCCAGCTCACCCGCACCACCTGGATCGAGGAGCTGGCCCGGGAAGGGGTCGAGGTGCCCATGTTCGACGGCACCCAGGAGTACCTCTACTGGGTAGGCTGCACCGGCGCCCTCCAGGAGCGCAACGTGAAGGTCACCAAGGCCATCGTGCGGTTGCTGCTGCAGGCTGGGGTCTCCTTCGGCGTGCTGGGGGCGGAGGAGACCTGCTCCGGCGACCCTGCCCGACGCCTGGGCAACGAGTACCTGTTCCAGATGCAGGCCCAGCAGAACATCGAGACCTTCAAGGCCAAGGGGGTCAGGAAGGTCATCGCCAACTGCCCCCACTGCTTCAACACCATCCGCCACGAGTATCCGCAGCTGGACGGCCACTTCGAGGTGGTGCACCACACGCAGCTGTTCGCCCAGCTGGTGGCCGAGGGGCGTTTGCAGCCGGGGACCATCGAGGAGCTGTGGGGCTTCCCGGTAACCTACCACGACCCGTGTTACCTGGCCCGTCACAACGACATCGTCGCCGAGCCGCGACAGGTGCTCCAGGCCATGGGCCTGGAAACGGTCGAGATGGAGCGCCACCGAAAGCACACCTTCTGCTGCGGGGCCGGCGGCGGTCATATGTGGGTGGAGGAGAGCAAGGGCAGGCGCATCAACCACACCCGCACCGCCGAGGCGGTGGCCAGCGGCGCCCGAGTGGTAGCCGTGGCCTGCCCCTTCTGCCTGCAGATGTTCGAGGAGGGGGCCGGGTCGGTTCCCGAGGCCGCCAAACAGGGCTTGCAGGTGCTGGACGTGGCCGAACTGCTGGAGCGCAGCGTTGCCTACTCTCGCGCCGCCTCCGTCCGCTGAAACGCTGGGGGTCGGGCCGCGGCGGCTTGCGCCCCCCGTGCCAGGTGCTATACTGCAAGGTGAACTTTTTCACATGAGCGAGGGGCTGCCATGTCGCTGCATATCATCTGCTGCGTGAAGCAGGTGCCCGACCCCGAGACGCCGGCTTCCCAGTTCCGGGTGGACGAGGCGGCCAAGAAGGTTATACCTGCGCCCGGCATAGCCCCCGTCCCCAGCCAGTTCGACACCATCGGCGTCGAGGCGGCCCTGCGCATCCGCGACGCCCTGGGCGATGTCAAGATCACCGTCCTCTCCCTGGGGCCCGAGTCCTTCCGCGACGCCATCAAGCACTGCCTGGCCATGGGCGCCGACGAGGGCGTCCTCATCAACGACCCGGCGCTGGCCGAAGCCGACCACTGGGTCACCGCCCAGGTCCTGGCGGCGGCCATCCAGAAGCTGGCGCCCTATGACCTGGTCATCACCGGCCGTCAGGCGGTGGACTGGGACATGGGTGTCGTGGGGCCCACCCTGGCCGAGTTGCTGGGCATCCCCTGCATCACCATCGTCAAGGACGTGAAGGTCCAGGATGGCAAGGTGGTGGCCGAGCGGGTGCTGCTGGACGGCTTCGAGACGGTAGAGGCGCCCCTGCCGGCGGTGGTGACCGTCTCCAACGAGCTGGGCGAGCCCCGCTACCCCCAGCTGCGACAGATCATGATGGCCGCCCGCAAGCAGGTGACGGTATGGACGGCGGCCGACCTGGGCCTCGACCCCTCCCAGCTCAAGAACCGCGTCAACATCGAGGCCCTGTATGTGCCCCAGACCAAGGTCGAGACCGAGTTCATCGAGGGCGACACCGTGGAGGAGAAGGTGGACCGCCTCCTCCAGCGCCTGCGCGAGGCCAAGCTCATCTAGAGGGTGAGGAGCAGGGAAATGGCCAACGATATCCTGGTCTTCGGCGAACTGACGGAGGAGGGGCGGCTGGCCCCCATCACCTTCGAGCTTCTGGGTGCGGCCCGCCGCCTGGCCGACCAGCTGGGCAGCCGGGTGCTCTGCGCCATCCTGGGGGCCGGACTGGACGGCCAGTCCCGAGACGCCATCGCCCAGGGGGCCGATGCGGTCCTTCTGGTGGATGACCCTCTCCTGCAAGAGTACCAGGGCGACGCTTTCGTGCCGGTGCTGGAGCGACTGGTGCGGGAGAAGAACCCGGCGCTGGTGCTCCTGGGCCAGACGATGGCGGGCCGCGAGCTGGGGCCGAGGCTGGCCGCCCGCCTCGGCACCGCCGTGACCATGGACGCCATCGACGTGGCGGTCCAGGACGGACGCATCATCGTCACCCGGCCGTGCTATGGCGGCAACGCCCACGCTAAGTACTCCTTCAACACCTCTCCGGCGGTGGTCACCCTGCGGGCCAAGTCGCAGGAGCCTATCGAGCGCGACGAGTCTCGCCAGGGCGAGGTGGAGAAGGTCCAGGCGGGGATAGACGCTGGCGCTGTGCGAACCCGCGTCCTGGGCCGTGTCAAGCAGAAGGCGGAGGGCGTGCGCCTGGAAGACGCCCGCATCGTGGTGGCCGGCGGCCGCGGCCTGGGCGGTCCGGAGGGCTTCCGGATGCTGGAGGAGCTGGCCGAGCTGCTGGGGGGTGCTGTGGGTGCCTCTCGGGCTGCCTGCGACCTGGGCTGGTATCCCGTTTCGGCCCAGGTGGGGCTGACGGGCAAGGTGGTGACCCCCGACCTGTACATCGCCGTGGGCATCTCGGGCGCGTCCCAGCACATGGCCGGCATCTCGCAGGTGAAGAATATCGTGTCCATCAACAAGGATCCCGAGGCCAACATCTTCAAGGCCTCCCGCTGGGCGGTGGTGGCCGACTGGAAGGAGGTCGTCCCGCTACTTATCAAGAAGGTGCGGGAGATGAAGGAGGCCGAAGCCAGAAGGTAGCTGCCTTCGCCTTGACGTGCCTGTCGGCCACCCCTACAATTGAACTTGAGCCCCGACGGCGGTCGGGGCGTTTATCTCAATAAGGGTAGGCCCAAAGGGGTGTTCGTCATCGGCCTCACAGGTGGCCTGGGCTCGGGCAAGAGCACGGTAGCGGAGATGTTGCGGGAGTTGGGGGCGGAGATCCTGAACGCTGACCAGATCGGCCACCAGGTCTACGCCCCGGGTGGCCCCGCCTACCGGGACATCATCGACGCCTTCGGCACCCAGGTGCTGGCCGCCGACGGCACTGTGGACCGCCGCCGCCTGGCCAGCATCGTCTTCCAGGACCCCCAGGCACTGCAACGCCTCAACGCCATCACCCACCCCCGCATCCGCGAGGCCATCCGACAGCGTCTGCAGGAGCTCGCTGCCAGAGGAGTGGAGGTGGCGGTGCTGGAGGCGGCCCTGCTGCTGGAGGCGGGCTGGGACGACCTGGTGGACGAAGTATGGGTCACCGTCTGCCCGCCGGAGGTGGCCGCACGCCGCGCGGCCCAGCGCAGCGGCATAAGCATGGAAGAGGCCCTGGCCCGCGTCCGTGCCCAGATGCCCGTGGAGGAACGGGCGCGGCGGGCGCAGGTCATCATCCACACTGACACCGACCTGGAGGACACGCGCAGACAGGTGGAACGGGAGTGGGCACGCCTCAAGGCCCGCCTGTCCACCGGAGGAAGGTGAACGACAACATGGAAGACCGCACCACCTACCGCCAATACGCCATCGAGGAATACGTCCTGGAGGAGGAGCCTTTCTACCTCCCGGTGGCGGACGAGGTGGAGCTGTTCACGGCCGCCTATCAGCAGAAGATCCCGGTGCTGTTGAAGGGCCCCACCGGCTGCGGCAAGACCCGCTTCGTCGAGTACATGGCCTACCGTCTGGGGCGGCCGGTCACCATCATCCGCGACGTGACGGGCAAGGAGGGCGCTCGCACCGGCCTGCCCCTGGTGACGGTGGCCTGTCACGAAGACCTCACCGCCTCCGACCTGGTGGGCCGCTACCTGCTGGAGGGGGAGACTACGCGCTGGATCGACGGCCCCCTCACCCGCGCCGTCAAGGCCGGCGCCATCTGCTATCTGGACGAGATCGTGGAGGCGCGGAAGGACACCACCGTCCTCATCCACCCCCTCACCGACCACCGTCGCATACTGCCCATCGAGAAGCTGGGGCAGGTGGTGGAGGCCCGCGACGGCTTCCTGCTGGTCATTTCCTACAACCCGGGCTACCAGAGCGCCCTCAAGGACCTGAAGCACAGCACGCGCCAGCGCTTCATGGCCATCGAGTTCAACTATCCGCCCCGCGAGGTGGAGGCCAAGATCATCGAGCACGAGTCCGGCGTATCGAAGGAGGTAGCCGAAGCCCTGGCCAAGCTGGGCGAGAAGGTGCGCAACCTGAAGGAGCATGGCCTGGCCGAAGGCGTCAGCACCAGGCTCCTCATCTACGCCGGCAAGCTCATCGCCAGCGGCATCCCGCCGCGACGGGCGTGCCAGGTGGCGGTGGTCTGGGCCCTGACCGACGATCGGGATGTGCAGCGCAGCATCCAAGAGGTGGTGAACTCCATCTTTGAGTAGGAAGGTGTCCTCCTCGGGCTTCGACCATCTGGAGAGGGAGCTGGCTGCCCTCTCCCCCTCGCTGGCAGCCGACTTCCGCCGCGCCCTGGCCAAGATGCCGGAGGGCATGGACGCCGATGAGCTGAATCGCTGGGCGCAAGAAGGGCTGGAGCTGGCGCGACTGGCCTGGCGAGCCTGGGAAGCCTCCGCCGAGTTCTATCTGGCCTCGCCCCAGATGTTGCAATTGCTGGGGCGGGCCGATTTCTGGGAGTGGGCGCGGCACGGACGGGAGCTGACCTCCGTCTCCTCGGCCCTGGCCGCATCCTATTACCGCTCCAGCCCGGCCACCATTCCCATCATCGGCGCCGATGGTCTGGCCCGGTGGGTGGCCCTGGGCCGACACCTTTACAAGGGCTCCTGGCGCTCCGCCTCTCTGGCAGTCCAGTTCTTCGAGCACAGTCCGGCCCTTTTCGCCACCCTTTCCCTGCCCGAGGCCACGGTTCTGGTCCGGTTCCTGGACGTCCTCTGCGACCGGTCATATGACCTGGCCTCCCACTGCCTGGGGGTAGCTCCCCATGTGCTTCGCCCCCTCCAGGGCAGCGACCGGCTAGCCTTCCTCCGCTTCGCCGAGGAGCTGGCCGCCGCTGGGTGGGCCGACGCCCGGGCCTACCTGGAGCGCGGACCAGGACTGCTGGCCCAGGTGGAGCCCGAGCAGCGCAGCCGCTTCCTCGCCCTCGCCAGGAGGATCATCAGCGAGGAGGGAAGGCAGGCCTTCGCCTACTTCGCTGAGGCCGGTCGGGCCCTGGCCCAGGTGCCGACGGAGCTGCACGGCCACCTGCTGGGGCTGGCCGAGGAGCTGGCCCCCGTCTCTCCGGTGGCCGCCATGGAGTTCCTCAAGAGCCTGCCCAAGGTCCTGCCCCGGCTCAAGCTGAGCGAGCTGGCAGCCTGGCACCAGGAGGGCCTCTTCGTCCTTCAGACCAACCAGGAGGGAGGCGAGGCCTACTTCCGCCTGGAGTCCAGCCGCGCCGAGGAGATGCTGGACGCCCTGTCCTCGCGCCTGGAGCTGAGCAAGGTCAGCGACGTGCTGCGTATGTACTGCAAGGCCCTGACAGGGGCCGACGTGGCCATCCACTCGGCCGAGGCGCTGGCCCAGAAGGGTATCGGCTGGGTGCGCGCCGAAACCCCCACCACCGAGGGCACAGCCATCTACCTGCCCCCGGCGGTGGACGAGTTCCAAGAAAAAGAGCGGAACTTCAGCATTTACAAGGTCTACTCCACCCACCAGGCGGGACACCTGGAGTTCGGCAGCTTCCTCTTCCGCTTCGAGGCGCCGGGCAACGTCTTCCCCACCCTGCGCCTGGAGCGGGAGCAGCAGCGACTGCGAGAACGGAACGGCGACGACGGCCACCGCCAGCCCCTCACCGACATGGAGCGCTTCTTCGACCTGTTCGACAACCGCCGTCTGGCGGCCGACCTGTTCACCATCGTCGAGGACAGCCGCATCGATGCCTGCATCCTGCGCGAGTACGCTGGCATCCGTGGCGACTATCGCCTCACCCAGGAGCGGGAGCTGGAGCGGCGACCACCGGTAGAGGAGCTGCCCCTCATGGAGGCCTTCATGGAGAACCTGGTGCGGGCCTCCCTGGGTGGATACGACCGGCTATCCTGGCCGCCCTCGCTCATGCCCATCTTGAAGGAGGCTCTGGCCGTCCTGCAGGCCGTGCAGCGCCCCGAGGCCACCGTGGAGGACGCCGCCGAGGCCACCATTCGCCTCTACGACCTGGTATCCTCCATCCCCAACATGGCCATGGACCAGAGCCAGGAGGACTGGCAGAGCCCCCAGGAGGACGAGACCTCGCAGGTCTCGCCCATGAGTGGGGCCGGCCAGGGCGAGCAACAGTTCCAGCAGCTGCAGGGGCAGGAGCAGCCCTACCATAGCCCCCAGCCGGTAGAGTTTCGCGGCGAGTTCAAGCCAGAGCTGGTCCAGCTCCTGGGCCGCCTGCGGCAGGAGCGTCAGGGCCAGCAGCCTCCGTCGCCCCTTTCGCCGGAGCAGATCAAGGCCCTTCTCGAGAAGAGCGTGGAGATCGACCTGCAGGACGGGGGCGAGCAGGACCTGCAGCAGTCGTCCAACATGTTCCTGACCAACCTAAAGCGGGAGCTGGCCCAGGAGGAGCAGGAGGCCCAGAAGGAAAAGCAGCGGGAGCGTCGGCGCACCTCGGGCCTCAGCACTCCGGACCCGGGCGAGCAGCCCCTGGCCCCCGAGCCGCGCTACTACTATTACGACGAGTGGGACTTCCGTGCCGGGGACTACAAGCCCCGCTGGTGCCGCATCGTCGAATACACTGTGGCCGAGGGCACCGCTACCTACTTCGACCAGACCCTCAGCCGCTATTCGGCCCTGGTCAGCCAGACCCGCCGCCAGTTCGAGCTGCTGAAGCCGGAGCTGTTCCGCAAGATCAAGCGGCTGCTGGACGGCGAGGAGCTGGACATGGACGCCGTCATCGACTACCTGGTGGAGCGGGAGGCAGGCGTCTCGCCTCCGGGCAAGGTCTACTGGCGGCGCAACAAGGTGGAGCGGGACGTGGCCGTGGCCTTCCTCCTGGACATGAGCGCCTCCACCGACGAGGAGATCGTCAAGCACACCCGCCGCCTGACGCCCGACGACTTCGACGATGACCCGCGCAAGTATTTCGCCTGGTGGATGTCCCGCCGCGCCCAGGAGCTGCTCTCGCCTCCTAAGCGGATCATCGACGTCGAGAAGGAGAGCATCGTCCTACTCATCCGCGCCCTGGAGACCATCGGTGACACCTACGGCATCTACGGCTTCTCGGGCTACGGGCGGGAGAACGTGGAGTTCTACGTCATCAAAGAGCTGGAGGAGCCCTTCGGCGAGCGGGTGAAGCGGCGCATCGACAAGATATCGCCGGTGCGCTCCACCCGCATGGGGCCGGCCATCCGCCACGCCACCTACAAGCTGGAGCAGGTGGAGGCCAAGGTGCGCATCCTGTTCCTGGTCTCCGACGGCCGACCTCAGGACCACGGCTACGGACGCGACCGCACCGAGAAGGAATACGCCATCCACGACACCCATATGGCCCTCGTGGAGGCCAAGCGCAAGGGCGTGGTGCCCTTCTGCCTGACGGTGGACCGCTACGGGCACGACTACCTGAAGCAGATGTGCCAGGACGTGGGCTACGCCGTCGTGCCCGACGTGGAGTCGCTGCCCTCGCGCATCACCCAGCTCTACCGCGAGCTGACGCGCTAGGGCCGCGGCCCCTTCAGCAGGGGGCTGCGCACCACATCCTCCAGTTGACGTGCACCGTCACCGTGGCCGATCCCGGATTCTGCACGAAGATGGTGCCGCAGTAGCCGCCGGCGGTGCCGCTGTTGCCGCTGGCGATGGTGGTGGGCCCGCCGCCAGTGGAGACGGCCGTTCGAATGTTCACGCTGGCCCCGGGCGGCAGCCACACCTGCCAGCCGTTGGTGCTGCCCGCCCCGGCACAGCCGATGTTGGCGCCCGAAAGCTGCATGGCGTCCACAGCGACCTCGCCGCCGGGCGGGACCTGCAGGATGACGCAGCCCTGCCCCTTCTGCGTCCAGCCCGCAGGGCCGCTGGGGGCGGCCGGGGCGGTACAGGCAGCCGGGGCAGTGGGGGTCGGCGATGGGGTCGGAGGAGTGGGTGTCGGCGTCGGCGTGGGGGCGACGGTGGCGGTGGGCGTGGGCGAGGAGGCGGCGGGTGTGATGCCAGCCACCGCCTGAGGTGTGGGCGAGGGAGACTCCTCGCCGCCGCAGGCCACCATCAGCGTCAGCGCTGCCACCAGGGCCAGCAGGGCATAGGCCGGGGGCCTCATGAGCGAACACCTCCCGTGTGGTGTCGGGGGCGGACGCACCGGCCAGATGCCCTCCTGCCCCCTTCGTCCAATATAACGTCCCTGAGTGGTATGCTGTTGCTGTCGATGGAGGGGGGCAGCGATGCTGAGCGACGGCTATACCATCACCGTGCGGGCCGAATACCCTAACCGACCGGGCATGCTGGGCAAAGTGGCCTCCATCGTCGGCCAGACGGGGGGCGACATCGGCGCCATCGATATCGTCCAGGCCGGGGGCAGCACCATCGTCCGCGACTTCACCATTCGCGTCGCCGACGAGGAGCACGCCCGGCTGGTGGTGCAGGCCATCGCCGCCCTGCCCGACGTCCGGGTGCACCAGGTCACCGACCGCATCCTGGACCTGCACCGGGGCGGCAAGATCATGGTGCGCAACCGGATCGCCCTCGCCACCCGTCAGGACCTGGCCGCCGTCTACACTCCGGGGGTGGCCAGGGTCTGTCGCCACATCCACCACCACCCCGAGAGCGTCTGGGACTACACCATCAAGGCCAACACGGTGGCCATCGTCACCGACGGCTCGGCGATATTGGGGCTGGGCAACCTGGGGCCCGAGGCAGCGCTGCCAGTGATGGAGGGCAAGGCCATGCTCTTCAAGGAATTCGGCGGCGTGGACGCCTGGCCCATCTGCCTCGCCACTCAGGACGTGGACGAGATCGTGCGGACGGTGACGGAGATCGCCCCTGCCTTCGGTGGCATCAACCTGGAGGACATCGCCGCCCCGCGCTGCTTCGCCGTCCAGGAGCGACTGCAGGAGACGCTGGACATCCCCGTGTTCCACGACGACCAGGACGGCACGGCGGTGGTGGTGCTGGCGGGCCTGCGCAACGCCCTCAAGCTGGTGGGCAAGCGGCTGGAGGACCTGCGGGTGGTCATCTCCGGCGCCGGGGCAGCGGGCTACGCCTGCGCCCGCCTGCTCCTCTCCCTGGGGGTGCGGGAAATGCTGGTAGTGGACAGGGCGGGCATCATCTACGAGGGGCGCGACCGGGACATGGACCCCTACAAGCGCTGGCTGGCCGAAAACACCAACCGAGAGGGCCGCCGGGGTAGCCTGTCGGACGCCATGGAGGGGGCCGACTTCTTCCTGGGCGTCTCGGTGGGAGACCTGCTGTCGGCCGAGGACCTGCAAAAGATGGCCCCCGACCCCATCGTCTTCGCCCTGGCCAACCCCGACCCCGAGATAAGGCCGGAGGTGGCGGAGCCTTACGTGCGGGTGATGGCCACCGGCCGCTCCGACTTCCCCAACCAGATCAACAACGCCCTCTGCTTCCCGGGCCTGTTCCGGGGGGCGCTGGACGCCCGCGCCAGGACCGTCAACCTGGAGATGAAGCTGGCCGCGGCGGAGGCCATCGCTGCCGCTGTGGACGAGTCGGAGCTGTCGGAGGAATACATCATCCCCAGCATCTTCAAGCGGGAGATGTTCCAGGCGGTGGCCCAGGCAGTCAGGGAGGCGGCCATCCGCACCGGCGTCGCCCGGGTGGGCTAGCCCTGCGCCTGGGGGCGCCGCACCACCATCCCGGCCAGGAAGTAGAGGGCAGGCGTGGCCAGGGCCACAGTGGCCGCCCCGGCCACCAGGAGAATGGCCCCCAACCCCAGCAGCAGATCGGTGATGCCGAAGCCCATCACCGCCAGGTTGAGGGCGGTGCGCAGGGCCACGCCATCGATATACTGGGCGCGGCGGGGGTCATCCCGCGGCAACTGGCTGTAAGGACCCCAGCGCCCCAGGGTGTGCTCCTTGATGACGTCGGCCTGGGCCTTGGCGGTGGCCGCGTCCTGCACCAGCACCCCGGGGATGCGGGCATCCTGGCTGGTGACGATCTGCTCGTCCCGCAGCTCGTCCCGAATCTCGTCCCTCACGTCCAACGCCCGGACGACGGTGTAGACGCCAGCCGCCACCAGCACCAGGCCCAGGGCCAGGGACGATAGCCAGGGGGAATGGCGCAAGAGAAAGTAGACCATATCCTCCCTCCCAGCAGGTGACTGCAGGCCTATGATAGGCGGGGAAGCGGCAAAACGCAAAGCCCCCTCACTCGCCCTGGCGCACCGTATTTTGTCTCAGGTGCCGCCAGAGCATCCCCAGGGCGATGGTGACGGCCCGGCGCTTAGTGGCCAGTCGCCCCTGGTAGAAGGTCATGGACTGGACCTGGGCCGTCTCGCCGTCGTGCAGGCCGATATGGACGGTCCCGGGGGGCTTACCCTCCAGGGGGTCGGGGCCAGCCACGCCCGTGATGCCCACGCCGATATCGGCGCTGGCCACTGCGCGGGCGGCGCGGGCCATGTCCGCCGCCACCTCGGCGCTCACCACTCCGTGGGACTCGATGAGGCCCCGCTGGACGCCCAGCGCCACCTTCACCTCGGGGTCGTAGGCCACGTAGCCGGCGCGGAAGTAGGCCGAGGAGCCGGGGACGTTGGTGATGGTATCGGCCAGCAGGCCGCCGGTGCAGGACTCCATGGTGGCCAGGGTCAGCCCTCGCTCCCTGAGCAGGCGCCCGACCACCAGCTCCAGGGTCTCGTCGTCGGCGCCCCAGATGTATTCACCCAGAATGGCCCGCACCCTCTCCTCCATCGGGGCGATGAGGGCGCGGGCCGATTCCTCGTCGGCGGCCTTGGCGCCGATGCGCACGTGGACGCCGTCGGGGCGGGCGTAGACGCCGATGGTGGGGTTCTGGGAACGGGTAAGCTCCCCCAGCATCTCGTCCAGGTGCCCCTCGCCGATGCCGATGGTCTTGAGGGTGCGGGTGACCAGCACCGCTCCCCGCACCCGCTCCCGCAGGCGGGGCGCCACCTCCTCGTTCCACATGCGCTCCATCTCGGGCGGGGGGCCGGGCATGGCCACGATGATGCGGCCGTCCTTTTCCACCCACCAGCCCGGGGCGGTGCCGCGGGGGTTGGGGATGGGGCGGGCGGAGGGAATGAGCCAGGCCTGCTTGAGGTTGCGCTCGGGAAAGGACACGCCGCGGGCAGCGAAGAAGGCCCGCAACTGCTGTTCCAGCGTCGGTTCTACGCGCGGCTCCTCCCCCACGACGGCAGCGATGGCCTCCCGCGTCAGGTCGTCGTCGGTGGGGCCGAGGCCGCCGGTGGTGATGACCAGGTCGGAGCGGGAGTAGGCACGGCCGATGACCTCCTTCAGCCGCTCCAGGTTGTCGCCCACCACCGACATGTAGTAGAGGTCGATCCCCAGGGCCGGCAACCGGGAAGCAATGAACTGGGAGTTGGTGTCCAGGATCTCTCCCAGCAGGATCTCGGTGCCGACGGATATGAGCTCCGCCCTCATCCCGCCCCCAGCCTATGGCGGCCCGCTTCCGCCCGTCAAGGCGCGGGCCGCAGGACCAGCAACCCCTCCGCGTCCCGCTCCAGACTTGGCACGGCCTCCCACTCGTCCATGCGGGCGCAGTAGGCCACATCCTCACCCAGGCCCAAGGACGCTAGGTGGCGGCCGTGGCGGGTGGCGCCCAGAGCGGCAGGCAGGTCGTTGCGGGCGGCCGCGAAGGCGAGGAGGGCCAGCCGCGCCCACTCGTCGGCCTCCAGCTCGGGGTCCATCTCGAGGGCAGCCTCGGCGATGGCCCCCGCTCCGATGATGTCCTCCAGGGCCATCTCCCGCCCCCCGCCCTCGCCGGCGCAAACCAAGACGATGGGCAGGCCCAGGGACCGGGCCTTGGTCACGGCCAGGCGGGCCACGGCGCGGCGGTCCAGCAGGCACCCGACCAGCACCACGGGCAGGCGGGCCAGGCGACGCAGCAGGCGGGTGCCGTTGGAGGTGGTGAGGATCAGGCCGCGCCCCTGCAGGTCAGCCGATAGCAGCTGCAGGGGCGAGTTGCCCAGATCGAAGTCGCGGGGCGGAAGGCCTCCCCTTTCGCCGGCTAGCAGGTGGTCGACGAGGGCACGGCGGAGCCGTCGCGCCTCCCGAAGGGACGAGGTCACCACCAGCCTCGGCATCCCCCTGCCCAGAGCCACCACAGCTGTGGAAGAAGCTCTCAGGACATCTATGGCCACCCCCACTGCCTCGGTGCTGGGCGCCAGGGAGGGCAGAGGTGCCACCAGCAGGGACGGGCTTCGACCTTGACCGTGCCTCATGGCCCCTCTATCATCGCGTCGCAAGGGAGGGCCAATGCCCGAATGACCTTTCGGGAGCGGCTACAGGCCGCCCAGGAGCGCAACCAGAGCCTGCTGTGCATCGGGCTCGACCCCGACCCTGACCTGCTGCAGGGCCGCCACATCGTCTCCTTCTTGCAGGCCATCATCGAGGCCACAATGGACCTGGTCTGCTGCTACAAGCCCAACCTGGCCTTCTTCGAGGCGCTGGGGCCCGGGGGCATGAGCATGCTGCAGGAGGCCCTGGCCCCCGTCCCGCCCGAGATTCCGGTCATCGCCGACGCCAAGCGAGCCGACGTGCCCAACGTGTCCCGCCTCTACGCCCGCGCCCTCTTCGAGGTATACGGCTTCGATGCCGTCACCGTCCACCCCTACGGCGGCAGCGACTCGCTCCTGCCCTTCGTGGAATACGAGGACAGGGGCGTCTTCGTCTGGTGTCGAGGCTCCAACCCGGGCGCCGCCGACGTCCAATCCCTCCCTCTGGCCGATGGTCGCCCCCTCTTCCTGGCGGTGGCGCAGCTGGCCCGCAACCTGGACCGGGCCGGCAACGTGGGTCTGGTGGTGGGGGCCACCGCCCCCGAGGACATGGCCCTCCTTCGCCGCGCCTGCCCGGACATGCCCTTCCTGGTGCCTGGCGTCGGCCCCCAAGGGGGAGACCTGCGGGCCGCAGTGGAGGCCGGCCTGGACGACCGCGGCGGAGGGCTCATAGTGGTAGCGGCCAGGCAAGTGCTCTTCGCCTCCCGCGACCGCGATTTCGCCCAGGCGGCCCGAAGGGAGGCCCTGGCCCTGCGAGAGGAGATCCAGCGTGCCCGGGCCGAGGCCCTGGCCGCCCGTAGAGGAGGTCGATAGCTCTTGCTGGCGGACGTGTCACCGGGGGCCATCGTCCAGCTGCGCAAGCCCCACCCCTGCGGCAGCGACCGCTGGCACGTAGAGAGGACCGGTGCCGACGTGCGGCTGCGCTGCCTGGGCTGTGGGCGACGGGTTCTCTTGCCCCTCGGCCAGCTGGACCGCCGCCTTCGCGCGGTGTGGGCCGAGGAGGGGGCGGCAGGCACAGCCGAGCATGATCATCGGTAAGGCCCCGGGGCGGCCGGCGGCCCCGCCAGCTGCCTCTCTGCTCTTCCACCGTCGCTTCCTGCCCCTGTGGCTGGGGCAGGGCCTTTCCCAGGTGGCCTACAGCGCCCTCCTCTTCACCCTCCTCATCGTGGTGCTGAAGGCCACCGGCTCCAGCACCCAGACCAGCCTGCTGGTGCTGGCTTTCATCGCCCCTACCCTCCTGGTAGGCCCTCTGGCCGGGGTGATGCTGGACCGCTGGCCCAAGGCGAGAGTGATGGCGCTGAGCAACGCCGTGCGCGCCCTGGCCTGCGTCGGGCTGGTGTTCGCCCATCAGTGGGTGGGCGCCATATACCTGCTGGGGCTCCTCTTTTCGGCGGCCTCCCTCCTTTTCAATCCAGCCCTGGTAGCCCTCCTGCCGGCCCTGGTGCCCAGGGACAGGCTGGTGGACGCCAACAGCCTGTACAACCTCACGGTCACGGGTGGGCAGCTGGTGGGGATGGTCCTCCTGGCGCCCCTGGTGCTGAAGCTGGCCGGAGGCGCCGGCGAGGAGATCATGTTCGCCACCGGCGCTGCCATGTTCGCCGCCGCGGCCGCGGTCTCGCTGCTGCTGCCACCGGAAGGGTCTGCGATAGGGCAGGCCCCGGTGCGCACAGCGATGCCGCGGGAGCTGTTGAGCGCCCTGGCAGCCCTGCGCAGCGACCGGCAGGCAGCCCTGGCTATGGCCCATCTGGTGGCGGGCAACACCTTAGTGCTGCTCTTCGCCACCCTCATCCCCCGCTACATGAACGATATCCTGGGCATCGCCCCCGACAACGCCGCCTTCGTCTTCGCCCCTACGGGTCTGGGGGCGCTGCTGGGGCTGCGGGTGCTGCCCTGGCTGGCAGTGCGCCTGGGCAGGCAGCGGCTGGTCCCCCTGGGTCTGGCTGGCATCGGTCTCTGCCTGGTGGGGCTGGCCCTGGTGCAGCCCCTGGCCTCCTTCATGGACCGCGCCTCGGGCCCCCTCAACCCGGAGAACCTGCTGGGGCTGTCGCTCCTGCAGACCATAACCATGGCCCTGGCAGGGCCTCTGGGCTTCAGCTACGCTCTCCTCAATGCCCCTGCCCAAACCGTGCTGCACGAGAGGGCGCCGCCGCATATGCGGGGGCGCATATTCGCCGTGCAGGCGGTGCTGGCCAACTCCCTGGCCCTGATGCCTGTTCTGTTCATCGGCGGCCTCACGGACCTGCTGGGGCAGCTGGGGGGGCCGCCCGGCATAACCATCGTGCTGCTGCTCATAGCGGCGGCCGTGACAGCCCTGGCCGCCGTAACCATGCGCTGGCAACGGGGCAGCCCGTAAAGTCACAGCCCGCCCTGCCAGAGGCGCTTCTCCATAACACAGCCCCTTCGCCATGCGTGCGACTGTGATGGCCCGGGACGGAATCGGCGTTCTGTCAAGGGCGGCCGTGTGCTATGGTATTGGTGCGCGGCGCCCAGCCGCCACCACTGCCCCGGAGGTCGAGGTTGAAGGTCCACGAGTTCCAGGCCAAGCAGCTGCTGCAGGACTACGGAGTGCCCGTCCCCAGGGGCCGAGTAGCCCGCTCGCCCGAAGAGGCGGAGGACATCGCCCGCGAGCTGGGGGTGCCGGTGGCCGTGAAGGCCCAGATCCATGCTGGCGGCCGCGGCAAGGCGGGAGGCATCAAGCTCGCCGCTACCCCCGAGGAGGCACGGCAGGCAGCCGCGCAGATACTGGGACGCGTCCTGGTCACCCACCAGACGGGTCCCGAGGGGCGGCTGGTCCGATCGGTGCTGGTGGAGGAAGCGGTCCGGCCCGCCCGTGAGCTTTACCTGGCGGTGGTCATTGAGAACGCCCTAGGCATGCCGGTACTGATGGCCTCCGATGCCGGTGGGGTGGACATCGAGGAGGTGGCAGCCACCTCGCCGGAGCGCATCCACCGTCTGCCGGTGGACCCGGCCATCGGCTTCCAGCCCTTCATGGGCCGTGAGCTGGGCATGGCCATCGGCCTCACGGGCGACCTGCTGAAGCAGGGGGTGCAGGCCATGGGCGGCCTCTACCGCCTGTTCATGGACAAGGACTGCTCGCTGGTCGAGGTCAACCCCCTGGTGGTGACGGATGACGGGCGGCTGCTGGCGGCCGATGCCAAGGTGAACTTCGACGACAACGCCCTCTTCCGCCACCCCGACGTGCAGGCCCTGCGCGACCCCCACGAGGAGGACCCGCTGGAGGTCCAGGCCCAGGAGATGGGCATCAACAACTACGTGCGCCTGTCGGGCAACATCGGCTGCGTGGTAAACGGCGCCGGGCTGGCCATGGCCACCATGGACGCCATCAAGCTGGCGGGCGGGGAGCCGGCCAACTTCCTGGACATCGGCACCGTCAACAACGTGGAGCGGGTGGTCAACTCCTTCCGCATCCTCACCTCCGACGAGCAGGTGCGGGCCATCCTGATCAACATCTTCGGGGGGATGGCGCGGGTGGACGTCATCGCCGAAGGCGTGGTGCGGGCCTTCCGGGAGATGGACGTTCGCGTCCCGGTGGTGGTGCGGCTGGCCGGCACCAACGTGGAGGCAGGGGAGCGGATCCTGGCCGAATCGGGACTGCCGGTGGTGCGGGCCAGGGACCTGGGGGAGGCGGCAGCCAAGGCGGTGGCCGCCGCCCGGGGCGAGGCGCTTGCTACCTAGGTGGGAACCGCTCCGCCACCGTCAGCACCTCCTCCAGCACCGCTAGGGCCTGGGACGGCTCATCCGCCACCACCAACAGGGACAGCACCCCCTGACGCCCAGGCTCCGGGTAGCGCTCAATGATCCAGAAGCGGGTCACGGGAGACAGCGTTCCCGGCACAGGCTTCTCCACCAACACGTCCTTGCCGCGCACGCTCAGCACCTGGAGCCGCTCGAGAGGCGTACCGCGAACCTCTATCGCTACTGGCACCTTGGCGATGGCGAGCCGAATGAAGGTGAAAGGCAGGGCGTCCCCGGACCCTTCTTCAGGGGCGAACCCCTCGCCCACGCCGGAGGACATCACCTGGCCGTTGGCGCAGACGGTGTAGTAGGGCGGGCCATAGGTATTGAAAACGATGTAGAAGGGGTTGCTAGCGCTGTCCCTCCGGATGGTCACCGGCTGCTGGCAATCGAGGCCCCACAGCATCTTGAACCGGTCCTGGAACCAGCGCGCCTGCTCCTCGTCTGAGCCGGAAGGCTGTTCCTCCGGGACGATGTGGAAGGGGCCGAGGGTACCCCAGAAAGGTGCTTTGGCTGCGTCCTCTTGGCGAACCTGGCGCTCTCGCTCCACGACGTCGCCCGGCGGTGCGGGCTCGCCCGCTGCCTCCTCAGGCCCGCCTCTGGCCATGCGCACCAGCAGCCAGGAGGCCAGGGCTGCCAGCACCAGGACCCCCAACAGAGATACCACCTTGCCCATCACTTATCGCCTCCCCTTAGCACCAGCCGCCCGGCTCGCCACTAACCCCCTCCGTGTAGCACCACCTGTGTATCCACTTGGTAGTTCCCCATACGTTAGCTACGGTTCCGACGGGCAGGTTTGAGGTCGTATTAGTAGCACCAAACAAACAACGCTGGCTTGTGGTGCTACTTGAACAGGTACCGTTCTGCTGCCTGAACTGGCCCTGCTGCCAGTTGTCCTGGTGGATATGCCATCCCGTCGAACAGCCTGAACCATCTTGATGGTCGTTTGCCAATACACCCACCTCTACCGACTGCTGGCTTCCACTCGGAGATGCCGGGATATTTACTCCGCCGCCGTCCAGCATTGAGGGATGCAACACGACGTGCACGTAGCGCATTTTGCCGCGCAAAATGCCGCTACCGATCTCCACGACGTTCCAATGGTAGATATCGCAAATTCTCGTTCCCCCTTGTAGCCTGTAGCCGAATGCTGCGACAGTGTTATGGGCCGTGCTCGAAGAGGTTCCCCGTGTATCTAGATATATGGGCCGTTGGCCATTTATGACCCAGCTCCACGAGCAACCATCAGCACCGTTATCGTCGGCTATAAGGTCCCAGGCACCTTGGTGACTGCTACTAGGGCCAGCAGACGGGCAGAACCAGCCCGAGAGATCCGCGCGGACGAACGCTGCGCCTGACATCCACTCGAGGCGGATGGACTCACCCGCACCGGTGGTGGGCCCGCCCTCCCCGAGGGGAGAAAGGGCCACCGCTGCCCCCCACCACGACCCCACACAGGAGTGCTAGCCCCCTCATCACCCACCCCCCGTCCAGCACTCACGAACTGGCTGAAGGATAGCAGGGGGACGGCCTTTTGTCAAGGATCTCGCGGGCTTCTCTTGCAAAAGGGCTGGAGATAGGCTTGGTGTGCCATGGCGAGAGGTAGCGGCAGGCTGCGGCAGGCGTTTCTGGTCTGTCTTGAGCTGGCCGAGGCCCATCGCCAGGGGGCGGGGGCCCCAGCGCCGGCGGGGCCACCCCTGGCTCTACGGCTGGGAGAAGTGCTGGCCCTCCTTGCCGGGCCTATCTTAAGGCCCCTTACCGCCACACCGTGGCGCTTTACCAGAAGCTCTTCCCTGACCGGCCCTGCCCCTCCTAGGAGTCCCTGCACCGCTTCGCCAAGGGGATAGGGGGGAGGAGCTTTGGGGCCTCTTGGGGAGGCTCAGGGGGCGGCTCCAGCCCCTGCTCCCCCAGGAGGAGGCGCTGCTGTGACGTGCCAGCACGGGGCTGGCCCACCGGAGCAAGGGGCAGCGGCTCAGGTGGCGGCGGGGAAGCCAGCTTGAGCAGGTGCGCGGCCACAGCCGCCTCCTCTGCCTGGTGCGCTATCGCCGGCGAGGGAGGCTTATGGCCCTGGAGGGGGTGGCGGTGGGCCCTGCCTACGCCTCGGATGTCCGCCTGGGGCTCCTGGCCCTGGCAGGGGCGAGGGCCCAAGGCCACCTCCTAGCTGATGCCGGCCCAGGTGCCATCTCCCTGCGGCAACTGGCAGCCCAGAGGGGGCTTGGGGAGCACATCCCCCTCAAGGGAGGGGGAGAGCCGAGGGACGAGAGGCGGCTCTTGGGCAGGAGGCGCCCAGGTCCCTCCCTCTACCGGTTGCGGGGGGTGGTGGAGGGCGTCTGCGGGGCGGTGAAGACGAGGCTGTGGGGCGGCCGCCTGCCGGAGGTGCTGCCCCAGATGGCCCAGAAGGGGGCCTACCTGGAGGCCGTGGCCGTCATCCTTGCGCCTGCTGTTGCGCCTCTTATGGCACTTGCTACGGCCCTGGTCCCTCAGCCCTGCACCCGCCCGCTGCAGGTCGTGATTTGCAAGACAAGCCCAGGGTCTCGCTAATAGAAATGGTGTCCTTTTTCACTCAGGCAGATGAGGCGATATGCATGGGCCTAGGGGGCGGGGAGGGAGGGTTCCCCTCCCCCCGAAGGCCCCGTATTATAGCTAGCGACGGGAGGAGAGGCGTGCCCCTTCCCCAGGTGCAGGCGGCCATCCGCGACCTGAGACAGGCGCACCGACATCTGCTGCGCCTAGTAGACTCCCTCTCCCCCGAGGACTGGTACCGCTACGTGCCCTACGGCGAGTGGACGGTCAAGGACCTGGTGGCCCACCTGGTGGGCGACCTGAGCCCGGGCGGGGCGGGCCTCATCCTGGCCGGCATCCTCACGCCTGAGTTCATCGCCGGCACCGCCGAGAGCCTCGACCGGCGGGCCATGAACGCCCGCCTGGTGGCCGAGCGGGCCCGCCTCACGCCCGCCGACCTGCGTCAGCTCCTCTTCCACTCCCACGACCGCTTCATCGCCGCTGCCCGACGCATCGGCAAGCGCCACCTGCACTACCTGGAGATGCCGGTGCCCATGGGCCCCGGCTACACCCTCAAGGTGGAGGACTGGCTCTGGGCGGGATACCACGACCGCCAGCACGCCGACGATATCCGCCGCGCCCTGGAGCAGGACTGGCGCCCCGAGCCTTTGACGTTCCTTCCCGAAATAGAGGCGAAGTTCCGCCTCCTGTGGCGGTATCGCGAGGGCTTCCTGCGGGCCGTGTATTCCCTGGCCGATGACGCCTGGGACGAGCCCTGCCCCGAGACGCCCGGCTGGACCTACCGCGACCTCCTGGCCCACGTGGCCAGCAACGACCTGCGCGCCCACCTGCGGCTGAGGGTGTTGCTGGGAGAGGAGCCGCCGGCCGCCCTGGACGCCCTGCGCGGCGTGGACGCCTGGAACCAAGAGCAGGTGGAGGCCAGGCGGGGCCGCAGCGTGCGGGAGCTAGTGGACGAGCTGGCCTGGAACCGTTACCAGACCCTCCGCCTCCTATCCCGCCTGGGCAGGGAGCACCTGACGGCAGAGGTGACCCTGGCCGACGGCCGCCGGGTGCCGCTGCTGGAATACATCGAGCTGTTGGCCGCCCACGAGGCCTCCCACGGCGGGAAGATGGTGCCCGCCAGCCGCGCCCGTCGCTGGCAAAAGCAGCCCGTATCCTGAACGAGGAGCGAGACCATGCCCATTCTGGTCAACCGTGACACCAAGGTGGTGGTGCAGGGCATCACCGGACGCGAAGGCTCCTTCCAGACCCGTCGCTGCATCGAGTACGGCACCAAGGTGGTGGCCGGCGTCACCCCGGGTCGAGGTGGCGAGGAGATAGACGGGGTCCCGGTCTTCGACACGGTGCGGCAGGCGGTGGCCCGTACCGGCGCCGATTGCTCCCTGATATTCGTGCCCGCGCCGGCCGCCGCCGATGCCATCCTGGAGGCGGCCTACGCCGAGGTGCCCGTCATCGTCTGTATAACCGAGGGCATCCCGGTGGTGGACATGGTGCGGGTCAAGCGCTACCTGCGTGGCTCCGGCATTCGCCTCATCGGCCCCAACTGCCCGGGCGTCATCACTCCCGGTCAGTGCCGGGTGGGCATCATGCCCGGCGACGTGTTCAGCCCGGGGCCGGTGGGGGTCATCTCACGCTCCGGGACCCTGGTCTACGAGGCGGTGTCCCAGCTCACAGCACGAGGCATCGGCCAGAGCACCTGCGTGGGGGTGGGGGGCGACCCCGTCATCGGGACGGCCCCGGTGGAGGTGCTGCGCCTGTTCAACGAGGACCCGGAGACCAAGGCAGTGGTCCTCATCGGCGAGATCGGAGGCACCGCCGAGCAGGAAGCGGCGGCCTATATCGCCAGCGAGATGCGCAAGCCCGTCATCGCCTTCATAGCGGGGGCCTCGGCGCCGCCGGGGCGGCGCATGGGCCACGCCGGGGCCATCATCGTGGGCGAGGCGGCCACGGCCCAGGCCAAGAAGAAGGCCCTGGCCGCAGCCGGAGCCACCATCGTCGACAGCCCAGCCGAGATCGGCGCCGCGACCGAGGCGGTGCTGCGCGAGCGAGGACTGCTCTAGCGCGGTTGCTCCTGTCCCCTGCACCTGTTAGACTGCCCTAGGAAGGACGGAGGCGAGTAGCGTGGCCTACAAGATCCTGGACTGGTGCATAGGCTGCACCGCATGCACCAAGCGCTGTCCCACCGATGCCATCTCGGGGGAGCGCAACAAGCTGCACGTTATCGACCCCACCCTGTGCATCGACTGCGGCGCCTGCGGCGTGGTCTGCCCTGTGGAGTGCATCGCTGACGACGCGGGGGACATCTGCAAGGGCTTCCCCCGTCGCGAGTGGCCCAAGGCGACCGTCATCGAGGAGAACTGCATTGGCTCCGGCTGTGAGCTGTGCATCAACATCTGCCCCTTCGAGGCCCTCTACCTGGACACCTCTGGCGAGCGGGTGGGCGACTTCTTCGGCGTGGCCACCGTCATCGAGCGGCGCTGCACTGGCTGCCGTCTGTGCGAGGACGTGTGTGGCTGGGGCGCCATATACATCGACCCGCCGCGAGAGGCCCTCAAGAAGAAGCTCTACGAGCCTGTAGAGCTGCCCGGCACCGCCCGCAGCGGCTGATACTCCCCCGGAATCACGGCCCTTGCGCGTCTAGCCCTCGCTCCCTTATCCTGAAGGGCCAGCCTTCGCGGGAGGACGGAGCATGCGTGTGCTGGTGACGGGCGCCAGCGGTCTCATCGGTTCCCACCTAGTGCCTGCCTTGGAGCGAGAGGGGCATCAGGTCCTGCGTCTGGGCCGACGTCCCGAGACGGCAGACTTCGTCTGGGACCCCCTGAGAGGGCAGATGGACGCGCGCGCCCTGGAGGGGGTCGAGGCCGTTGTCCACCTGGCCGGCGAGAACATCGGCCAGCGCTGGACGCCGGCCAGCAAGGAACGCATCTGGCGGAGCCGGGTCGAGGGGACGCGTCTCCTGGCCGAGGCCATCGCCGCCTCCCCCGCGCCGCCCAAAGTCTTCATCTCCGCTTCCGCCACCGGTTACTACGGGGACCGAGGCGATGAGGCCCTGGACGAGGGGGCCGCGCCGGGCCGCGGCTTCCTGGCTGAGCTGTGCCAGGCCTGGGAGCAGGCAGCCCAGACCGCTGCCGCTGCTGGCACCCGGGTGGTCAACCCGCGCTTCGGCGTCGTGCTATCGGCCCGGGGCGGGGCGCTGGCCCGACTTCTGCCCGTTTTTCGCCTGGGGCTAGGGGGAAGCCTCGGCAGCGGCCGTCAGTACATGAGCTGGGTGGACATGGACGACCTGGTGCAGGCAGTCCTCTTCCTCCTCTCGCGGGAGGAGTTCTCGGGGCCCGTCAACGTCACTTCCCCCAACCCGGTCACCAACGCTGAGTTCACCCGCACGCTGGCGCGAGTGCTGGGACGACCTGCCCTGTTCCGCGTGCCGGCCTTCGCCCTTCAGGTGCTGCTGGGGGAAATGGCCCGAGAGGCACTGCTCTCGGGCCAGAGGGTGCTCCCTGCCCGCCTGCAGGCGGCCGGATTTCAGTTCCGCTACCCGGAGCTGGAGGCATCGCTGCGGCACGCCCTGGGGCGCTAGGCGGCCAGTTCCGCTTCCACTCGCTCGTAGACCTGCTCCGTCTCACGGGCACAGCGCTCCCAGGTGAACTGGGCTGCCCGCTGCAGGCCTGCCTCCACCAGCCGCCGGCGCAGGGACGAGTCCGTCAGCACCTGGCGGATCGCCTCGGCCAGGGCCAGGGGGTCGTTGGGGTCCACCACCAGGCCTGCATCCCCCACTACCTCGGGCAGGGCGCCGGCCTTCGAGACGATGACGGGACAGCCGCAGGCCATCGCCTCCACCGGCGGGAACCCGAACCCCTCATACAGGGAGGGATTGACCAGCACCTCCGCCCCCGAGTAGTAGGCCGGCAGCTCGTGATCGGGCACCCCCTCGGCGAAGACCACGTCTCCATCGAGCCCGATCTCGGCCATGGCCCGCAGGGTGTACTGGCGGAAGGGCGCCTCGCGTCCTCCGGCCGCCCCCACCTTCACCAGCTTCAGATGGCGAAAGCGGCTGTCGCTGTCCTTCACCAGCTTGAAGGCCCGCAGCAGGGCCGGCAGGTTCTTGCGCGGGTGCTCGGAGCCTACGAAGAGCACGTAAGGCTCCTCTATGGGCCGCTCCTCCACCGGCCGGAAGAGGTCATGGTCGATGCCGTGGTAGACGACGAATATGCGCTCCTCCGGATAGCTCAGGTGCCGCACGATGTCCCTCTTGGTGGTCTCGGAGATAGCGATGATGGCCGCAGCGCGACGGATGCCGGCATAGTCCATGTTCAGGTAGATGCGATCTCGCAGGTTGGGACGGTGGATATACGTCCCGTAGCCCTTCAGGTCGAAATAGCGGATCAGGTCGTGAACAGTGATGACGTAGGGCTGGCGCAGGAACAGTCCGTAACGGCCCATGTGGTGGTTCGGGAAGTGGAGAATGTCGTCCAGGCGGCGCAGGCGCCGCAGGAAGTTCGCGTCCTGCCACAAAGCGTATAGGGAACGGCAGCTCACCAGGGGCACATTGAACATCTCCGCCACTTTCTGGTAGATGTCGGTGAACAGCTTGGGCACCCGCAGGTGACGGGCCAGCTTCAGCGAGTAACGGTCCATGGAGCCTCGGCCGATGGTCACTATGAACGTCATCCGCACACCTCCCGGACTGGTATGATCGGCGGGACCAGGACCCCCTAGCGGAGGGCCCGTTCCCAGAAGAGGCCCGCCCCCTGCGCCAGCTTCAGCAGGGTCAGCAACAGGGCCGACTGCAGTGCCAGGGGCACGTCCCCTGGACGCAAGCGCCGCGGCCAGATGTAGCCGTCACGCCGCCGGGCCAGGTCGGCGTAGGGGCCGCCGGCGGCCAGGACGGCCAGGCTGCGGCCGTAGCGGAAGTTCCTCCGCACCACCTCCCACAGGCTGGACGGCTCCTGATGGTACACGGCTCGGGGCAGGATGCCGACCCGCCGCGACAGCCGCCAGCACTCGAGATAGATGATGGCGTGGTCGTGGTGGACCACTTTTTCCAGCAGGCCCGCCGGCACGTTCTGCAAGGCCTGCAACAGCAGCTCCCGACGGAAGAAGCGCGGCAGCACCGTGCCGCGATACGGGTCCAGCGCCTCCTCGTTCAGGTAGAGGTGGATGAGACGGCGATGAGCGGCGAAGAGGCGCTGCAGCCAGGTGCGGGGACGAAAGGACATCTCCTCCAGCACCAGCATGTCGTAGCCCTGGCCCATCATGGCCACCGCCCGCTCGACGGCTGTGGGCTCCAGGACCTGGTCCGAGTCCAGCATGAGCACGAACTGGCCACGGGAGCGCAGAACCCCCTCATAGCGGGCGGCGAGCAGCCCCCCGGTGCAGGGCACCACCGTGGCGCCGTAGACGGCCGCCATTTGCGGCGTCCCGTCCCGGGAGCAGCCGTCCACCACCAAGACCTCCAGGTGCGGATACGTCTGACGACAGACCGACTCCAGGCAGCGACCGATGACGCTGCCCGAGTTACGGGTGGGAATGGCCACCGAGACGAGAGGGCCAGGCCGTTCCTGGAGGTCGCCAGCGGAAGTTGCAGGCGCTGTTAATAACTGGTGGACAGCCGTGGACAACGGAGCATCACCACCCCCTCAGTCCAACTCCAGGCTCCGTCACGCTCATTATAGCTCTTTCCAGCTCGCCTGGCAATTTATGGGGCAGGGGGTCGGACGAAAGTATCGGGGGAAAAAGGGGTGGAGAACCTCAGCCGGTGGCGGCGGAGCGGCGGCGCTGCCGCAGGTACCAGGCCCCCAGACCGGCCATCCCTGCCAGATAAAGCCCCAGGATCACCAGGCCCACCACCGCCCCCGGAGTAAGCAGCTCGTCCTCGGGGGGCAGCACATCGGGCAGGCCGCCCGGACCGGTAGCGAACTCCTCCTGCACCGGTGTCTTCTCGATGGAGCCCAGTATGTAGAAGCGATAGGGGCCCAGGGCCGGCGGAACGAAGACCCCCTCGTAAGTGCCGGGACGCTCCCGCGACGGACGCAGGAAGACGGGAACATAGCGTCGTGCTCCCTCGGTGGGGTAGACCCACCCTTCCATGCGCAGCGAGTCCTGCAGTCCCTCCACCAGGCGACCATCGCGGGTGTCCACCACCTCCAGCAGCAGGGCGTTGGCATCGTCGAGACGTGGCGGGTGGTCCAGGGAAAGGCGTAGCAGGTAGGGTCCCACCTGCCTTTCTACCGTCCCCTCGGCGCCAGCGGGCAGGGCGGCCAGGGACGACAGGAGCGCCAGCAGCGAGGCCACGAACAGGAGAAGGGCAGCTCTCATGGCAGCCAGTAGTCCCCCAGTGCATCCAGCAACAGCCGCGAGCAGAGGGAGCCCATGACCGCGGCAGGCACCAGAAGCTGAGGATCGCCCCATGTCCAGGCGGTGTAATAGGTCACCCCCTCCTCACGCTCCTCGGGCTCCAGGCGCGGCGGCCAGGAAAGGGCCTCGGCCTCCATCAGCAGCATGGCCAGCACACCGTTGGGGCGCAGCTGCTGACCGTAGGCCAGCACCGGGCCGGGCCGCAACTCCAGCCCCAGCTTCTGGCGACCGACTCGCCTCACCCCATCTTCGGGGGTCTCGCCCGGACGGAGGGTGACGGCCGGCAGCCCCCACAGGCCAGGGTGCTCCTCGGCCGGGTCATCGGGGCGGCGCACCAGCAGCACCTGACGGCGGTCGTCCCCGTGGAAGATGGCCACCGAAACGGCTAGGGCCATCGGAACTCCTCCACCTCCATCTCCTTCAGGGCCACCTCTACCAGGGCAGGAACGTCCACTCGCGACTCCAGCTCTCGCAGCCGCTCAGGGGTGGAGGTCGTCGCCACCCGCGGCGGCACCAGGAACTGGCAGCAGTCCATATCGGGCAGGATGGACACCTCGTAAGTGCCGATGCGACGCGCCTCGGCGATGATCTCCTGCTTGTCCATGCCGATGAGCGGACGCAGCACCGGCATGGTGGTGGCCTCCTGGACAGCCACCAGGTTGTCCAGCGTCTGGGAGCCCACCTGGCCCAGGCTCTCGCCCGTCACCAGCGCCTTGCAGCCCTCCTGCCGGGCGATGGCCTCGGCGATGCGCAGCATCATCCGCCTGTACATCAGGATGCGGTACTGGGGCGGCACTGCCACCACTATACGCCTCTGCACCTCTCCCAGCTTCACCACGTAAAGGCGCGCCTCCAGCAGATAGCGGGCCAAGAGCCTGACCAGCTCCCGGCACTTGTCCCAAGACGAGGCATCGGTGAAGGGAAAGGAAGTGAAGTGGACGAAAACGGCCTGACAGCCCCGCTTCGTCATGCGGTAGGAGGCCACCGGGGAATCGATCCCTCCCGACAGGAGACAGGCCACCCGTCCGCCTGTGCCCACGGGCAAACCCCCGGGGCCGGGAATCTGCTGGGTGGTGCAGAAGATGCCCTCGGGCTGGACCTCCACATAGAAGGTCAGCTCCGGCTGCGTCAGGTCGACACGGGCGCCCGTGACGCCCTTGATGTAAGCTCCCAGCTCCCGCTCTATCTCCTGAGAGGTGAGGGGAAAGCCCTTGTCGCCGCGATGGGCACGCACGGCGAAGGAAGCGGGGGGCGAGGGCACCAGCAGGCCATAGGCCTCCTTCGCCGCCTCCAGGCTCGGCGGCACCCGCAGGCAGAGGGCATAGCCGACGATGCCGAAGACATGGGCCAGACGCCTCCGGACCTCGGGCCAGGCGGAGACATCGGCCAGCCAGACGAAGCAGCGATTGGGGCGGATGGACACCCGCTCCACGGGCAGCCCCTCCAGGGACCGCTCGATGTTCCGGCGCAGCGCCCCCATGAAGAGCTGCCGATGACCCTTCTTCAGGGCCACCTCCCCGAAGCGCACCACCACCGCCCATCGCAGTGGCGCCTCGGCCCCCGAGGCGGTGCCCAGATGGACGGACGCGAACGCATCGCTTCCGTTCATGGCCGCACCGTCCAGTATACCCGCCCTGCCACCTCCGACCTTCCTCCGGAACCGAACAGCAAAAAAGAGGGCGGAAAGCCGAGGAGCAGGCCCCCGATGTGCCGACAGCCGTCCCGCAGCTAGAGGACGAGGCGGCGGGGATGACCTCCGGCCTTGCGGCGGAAGTTCACCAGCAGGAAGCGGCCGTCGGGCTCCTCCGTGAGCTGACAGCGGTCGGGACGGGAAAGGGCCGCCTCCACCGCATCGCCCAGCCGGGCCACCGCTTCGGCAGTGCCCTGCGGCAGCGGCGCCAGGTCCGCCGAGGCCACCGTCTCGGCCTGCAGGTGGCAGAGCCTCAGCAGCCACCCCAGCACCAGCTCCGCCCAGCCCAGATGGAAGGCGCAGTCGGCAAAGGCCACAGGCAGATGGTCCAGGGCCACTTCGGGCCCCACCTGCAACAGGGTGGCCCCGAAGTGGGGCTGCGATAGCTCGGCCGCTGCACGGTAGACGGATGCCAGCCGAGCCTCGCCAGCGATGGACGCCGAGGCTCGATAACGCCCCATCTCCAGCCCCAGGGCCGCCCGTTCACGGTCCTGAGCCGGCCAAGACTCCAGCCAGGCACGCCACTCCTGAAAACCCGAAGACAGGAGGCCCCGCTGGGCCGCCACCATGTCGCAGGCCGTTCTCACCAGCGGCGGACACGACGGATAGGAGCCCCAGAGCATCAGCCGGCAGGCATCGGCCAGGCAGAAGAAGCAGCGCGACCACAGCCCCAGGATGACGGCCGCCTCGGGGGTGCGCGCCCTGGCCACGGCCGACGCCGCCTCTGCCTGCAGCGCCATGCCCTGGCGGAAGGCCTCCAGCTCCTCCCCCAGCAGAAAGAATGTCTGGCGGTAGGCGTCCTGGGCAGCAGCCGGGCCCGGTGGGCGGGGCGGCAGCTCGTAGCCCCCGGCCACCTGCAGCGGGCCGATGCGCAGACGAGGCCGCCCAGCGGCCATGGAATCCGCGGGCTACTGCCAGCCGGCGCGGGCGCCCCGACCCATGGACAGAGGCCCCACCGGCCAGTTGAAGCCGTAGACCATCGCCTTGTCTATGTCCTCGGCACTGGCGATGCCCTCCTGCAGCACCTTCTGGGCCTCGCGGACGGCGGCGAAATAAATGCGGTTGGCGACGAAGCCGTAGGTGCCGGGGGCATCCTTCACGCGGATGCTGACCTTATCGGCCCGCTGGCAGACCCCCTCCAGAGCGACGATGGTCTCCTCGGCCGTCTCGGGGGCATGGACCAGCTCGACCAGCTTCATGACCGGCACGGGGCTGAACCAGTGCATGCCGATGAAGCGAGGGCGCCTTTCCTCCGACACGGCCTTGTTCAGCTCCGAGATGGGGAAGCCCGAGGTGTTGGAAGCGAAGATGGCTCCCGGCTGCACGATGCGGTCCACCTCGGCGAAGACCTGCTTCTTCAGGTCCAGGTTCTCGGGCACCGCCTCGATGAGCAGGTCCACCTGCGCCAGGTCCTCCAGCCGGGTAGTGAAGGACAGGTTGGCCAGGGCCCGGTCCATCTGCTCCTGGCTGATGCGGCCCCGCTCCACAGCCCGCTTGAGGCCGAAGCGCCCCTCGACGATGGTGTTGCGGCAGCGGTCCAGCAGCTCCTGGTTCAGGTCGCGGATGATCACCTTGTAGCCCGATTGGGCCAGCACCTGGCCGATGCCCGACCCCATGACGCCACCGCCCAGGATGCCTACCGTCTGAATGTCCGCGGCCATGCGATACCTCCCGCCTATGTGTTCGCGTGAATGCGCCAGACGGTTCCGATTATGGCCCAGGTTGCCGCCTCTGTCAGCCCCTGCCGGCCAGGCATGAGGCCCCGGCGTAGCGAGCCCTCGGCCCCAGCTCCTCCTCGATCCGCAACAGACGGTTGTATTTGGCCGTGCGCTCCCCCCGGGCCGGGGCGCCCGTCTTGATCTGGCCCACGCCGGTAGCCACCGCCAGGTCGGCGATGGTGGTATCCTCTGTCTCCCCCGAACGGTGGGAGATGATGGCGGCGTAGCGCGCCTCACGGGCCAGCCGCACCGCCTGCAGCGTCTCGCTGAGGGTGCCGATCTGGTTGGGCTTCACGAGCACGGCGTTGGCAGCGCCCGCCTCGATGCCGCGGCGCAGTCGCTCGACGTTGGTGACGAAAAGGTCGTCGCCCACCAGCTGCACGTCCTGCCCCAGCCGCGTCGTCAGTAGCCGCCAGCCGTCCCAGTCGTCCTCGGCCAGCCCGTCCTCGATGCTGACGATGGGATAGCGAGCACACCAGTCCTCCCACAGGGAGACCATTTCCTCCGACGAGAGCGCCTTCCCTTCCCGCGACAGATGATAGCGCCCGTCGCGGTAGAGCTCGCTGGCGGCGGCGTCCAGGGCCAGGGCTATTTCGTCGCCCGGGCGGCGGCCCGCCCGCTCGATAGCCGCGAGCACCAGCGCCAGGGCGTCCTCGTTGCGCTGGAGGGCGGGGGCGAATCCGCCCTCGTCGCCCACGCCGGTGGCCAGTCCTCTCTCGTCCAGGAGGCGACCCAGGGCGTGATACACCTCGGCGCCCCAGCGCAGGGCCTCGGCGAAGGTGGAGGCGCCCACGGGGGCCACCATGAACTCCTGAAAGTCCACCCCGCCGCGGGCGTGGCGGCCGCCGTTGAGGATGTTGAACAGAGGCAGGGGCAAGCGGTGGGCGTCGGGGCCGCCCAGATACTGATAGAGGGGCAGGCGGCGGGCGGCGGCGGCGGCGTGGGCCACGGCCAGAGAGGTGCCCAGCACAGCATTGGCGCCCAGCCGCGACTTGTTGGGCGTGCCGTCCAGCTCCAGCAGGAGCCGGTCGATGGCCTCCTGGTCGAAGGGGGAGCGCCCCACCAGAGCGGGGCCGATGACCTCGCGCACGTTGGCCACCGCTCTCAGCACGCCCTTGCCCCCGTAGCGGGCGGGGTCGCCGTCGCGCAGCTCCAGGGCCTCGTGGGACCCGGTGGAGGCGCCAGAGGGGACGATAGCCCGGCCTTTGGTGCCGTCTTCCAGGGCCACCTCCACCTCCAGGGTAGGATTGCCGCGGGAGTCCAGCACCTCCCTGGCATGCACAGCGGCGATCTTCATGGTGCCGTATCCCTCCACTGGGAATGTCGAGGCCTCGCGGCAGCGAGGCGTCCCCTGTGGTCAGCCCCTGCAGGCCCGCAGGGCCGCCTCAGCCCTTGGCACGAGCGGAGCGACGCTCCTGGGCCAGCCGCAGGGCCAGTTCCACCGCCTCGCGGGCGTCCCGGGCCCTCACGATGCGCCCGGACTCGTGGCCGGCATAGGAAAAGTCCCAGGTCTCCAGCCCCACGATGGGCACGTTGTGGATCAGGGCATAGGCGATCTCCGAGAGGGTCCCGTAGGAGCCATCGATGGCTATGACCGCTTCCCCCGAGAGCACCACCATGGAGTTGCGGGCGTAGCCGATGCCGGTGTAAATGGGAAACTCCACCCACGGGTTGGGAGGGGTCTCCTGGGGGCCGTGGCCGGGCATTATGCCGATGGTGTGACCCCCCTCCTCGCGGGCTCCCCTACAGACAGCGGCCATCACCCCCGAGCCGCCGCCGCATACCACCACGGCGCCGCGGCGGGCGAGCTCCCGCCCCACCTCCTCGGCCAGACGCACTGCCTCGGGAGGGGCGTTCTCGCCTCCGATGACCGATATCATGACCACGGCCGATGTATCCCTCGCAGCAGCTTCCCCGGGGCGACATCTATCTTAACATACGTCTTCCGGATAGGCCCTCCATGCGAGGGAGGAGAGCCGCCGCTGGCACGGTCGCGGCCTCGCTGGCAGGGAGGGGCGGACGACCGTGCCGTCGCCCACCCCTCCCTCCGGCTAGGATGCCCTGGGGTGTGCCTTCTGGTACGCTTCCCGCAGGTGATCCCGAGTCAGGTGCGTGTACACCTGAGTGGTGGCGATGCTGGCATGGCCCAGCAGCTCCTGAAGGTCGCGCAGTGGCATGCCGCCCCGCAACATGTGGGTGGCGAAGCTGTGACGCAAGGTGTGAGGCGTCACCTGCTTCCCCAGGCCGGCCTGGGCGGCATAGCCCTTCAGGATGAGCCAGAAGCCCTGTCGGGTCAGCCGCTCTCCCCGGCGGTTGAGGAAGAGGGCCTGCTCCGACCGGTCGCGCGCCAGCAAGGGTCGCGCCTCCTCCAGGTAGAGGCGCAGGGCCTCGGCGGCGTGCTCGTGGATGGGGATGCTGCGTTCCTTGCCCCCTTTACCCCGACAGCGGACGAAGGGCGCCGGGCCCAGGTGGACGTCGCTCACGTCCAACGAGACCAGCTCCGTCACGCGCATGCCGGTGGCATAGAGGAGCTCCAGCATCGCCTGGTCCCGCCGCGCCTCGGGGGTGTCGCGACGGGCCGGTTGCTCCAGCAGCTCGTCGACCTCATTAGGGGAGATAGCCCTGGGCAGGGACTTGTTGATGCGCGGCGAGGCCAGTCCGTCGGTGGGGTTGCGACGGACCAGCCCCTCCGCCACCAGGAAGGAGAAGAAGGAGCGGATGGCAGCCACCTTGCGGGCCACCGACGTATCGGTGTAGCCCCGGCGGCGCATCTCCAGGATGAAGTCCTGGATCAGGGCCCTGTCCACGGCCCCCCAAGAGGCCTCAGGCCCCAGCTTCCCCCCAATGAAGTCGGCGAGCTGCTGGAGGTCGTTGCGGTAGGCAGCGATGGTGTTGGCCGACGCCCCCTTCTCTACCTCCAGGTAGTGGAGGAAGCGGGCCAGGCCATCGCCCAGGGCAGGCGCGGGCCTGCGCTGCATCCCGACCGCCATAGCGACCTCACCTCCTTTCGCTTACGCATTTTCCTTTCCCCAGCGCCCCCTTTTACGTTCAGCAACCACATATTTTCCACAGTTTTTCCACTCACTACCCTCCACGGGTCGGGATGTAGTCCACCTCTTTTCCCTATCACCCCCTTCGGGGCGGCTCTCCCTCCGCTGGCCAGGCCTCCGGCCCGATGAGGGGCACGAAGCCGCAAGGCCCCAGGCCGCGCTGCCTGGTGCCGTGAGGCCCCTTCTCCACCAGCACCAGCTCCTGCAGCTCCCGCCCTCCCACCGGAATCACCATGCGTCCCCCCTCTGCAAGCTGTTCAACCAGCGATTTGGGCACCCTGGGGGCACTAGCGGTGACCATAATAGCATCGTAGGGGGCCTCGGGGGGCCATCCCAGGGTCTCGCCGGCCAGATAGACCCGCACGTTCTGGTAGCCCAGCTCCGCCAAGACCCGCGCCGCCCTCTGCGCCAGCTCCGGGACCCGTTCCACTGTCACCACCTCGCGCGCCAGCTCGGCCAGGATGGCCGCCTGATAGCCGGAGCCGGTACCCACCTCCAGCACCTTCTCGTGGCCTCGCAGCTCCAGGGCCTCCGTCATCAGCGCCACGATGAGGGGCTGGGAGATGGTCTGTCCGTGGCCGATGGGCAGCGGGCGGTTGTCGTAGGCGTGGGGCACCAGCTCCGGCGGGACGAAGCGCTCGCGGGGCACGCGCGCCATGGCCTCCAGAACTCGGCGGTCCCTGACCGAGGCGGCCAGCTCGGCCAGGAGGGCCTCCTTGGCCCTGCGCAGCTCCTCATCGCTCAAGGCCGCTGCCCCCCGCCGCCCCCTGCGGCGGCCGGTATAATCGCGGTGGGAGATGGCGGCCACCTTCTACGTCGGGACCTCCGGCTGGCACTACTACCACTGGCTGGGGGCCTTCTACCCCGAGGACCTGCCTCCCTCCCGCTGGCTGGCCCACTACGCCCGTCGCTTCGCCACCGTCGAGCTCAACAACCCCTTCTACCGTCAGCCCAGGGCAGCCGCCTGGGACCTGTGGCGGCGGACGGCGCCCGAGGGCTTCGTCTTCGCCGTGAAGGCCAACCGCTTTCTCACCCACATCAAGCGGCTCAAGGACGTGGAGGAGCCTCTGCGACGGTTCCTGGAGGGGGCCACGCGCCTGGGGCCGCACCTGGGCCCCATCCTCTACCAGCTGCCGCCGTCCTTCCATCGAACGGTCGAGAACGAGGAGCGGCTGGCGCGCTTCCTGGCCATACTGCCGCGGGGCCTGCGCCACGCCATAGAGTTTCGCCACCGCTCCTGGCTGACCGACGATACCTGTCGTCTCCTGGGGGAACATGGGGTGGCCCTTTGCTGCTTCGATGCGCCCCGCCTGCGGACACCGCTGGTGGCTACGGCCCCCTTTGCCTACATGCGCTTCCACGGCGCCGAGGCCCTCTATGCCAGCAATTATAGCGACGAAGAGCTGGCCCAGTGGGCCCGGCGGCTGGCCGCCCTGGGGGAGGGGCTGGAGGCCGTCTACGTCTACTTCAACAACGACGCCTGCGCCTTCGCTGTCTTCAATGCGCTCGCCCTCATGGAGCATCTGCAGGCTCTGGGCCAGGACGTCGCCACCCCTTCCGCCAGCGCGTGAATGCTGTAACAATAGGGGCGGAGGTGCCCCATGCGGCTGGACATCACCAAGCTACCGATGGACCTGCTGGTGCTGGGAGGGCTGGCCATGGCCGTCATGGCCACCTTCCTCATCGCCTTCGCCCTGACGGTGGGCGAAGGGGGCGGCGGCGAGACAGCGGCGGAAGGTGGTCAGGGGCCGGCCGGGCCGCCTGTCACCGCCGCCGAGATCCGCGCGGTGCGCTCCATCCGCTTCAACACCAACCAGTTGGTCATCGCGGCCGGGCAGGACGTCACCATCCACTTCATCAACGAAGACACGGGCCAGGTGCACGACTTCACCGTCTGGCGCGACCGCACCGCTAGCGAGCGGCTGGCCGGCACCCGCACCTGCACCGCACCCTGCGACGAGACCATCAGCGTGAACCTGCCCGCAGGGCGTTATTTCTTCAACTGCACCGTGCACCCCCAGCAGATGACGGGGACCCTGTTCGTACAGTAGGGGATAGCCGCTTCAGATAGACTCCAGCACCTTGCGGGCCAGGGCACGGGTGAAGCCCGGGGTGGCCGCGATCTCGTCCAGGGGTGCCTCGCGTATGCCCTGTAGCGAGCCGAACTTGCGCAGTAGCGCCCGCTTGCGCTTGGGGCCGATGCCCGGTATGGAGTCCAGTACCGACTCCATCCCCGCCTTGTCGCGCACGCGCCGGTGATAGGTGACGGCGAAGCGGTGGGCCTCGTCGCGGATGCGCTGCACCAGGTAGAGGGCCTGGGAGGTGCGGGACAGGACGATGGGCTCGGACATGTCCACCACGTACAGCTCTTCGAAGCGCTTGGCCAGCCCCACCAGCGGTATGTGGCCCAGCCCCATGTCGCGCAGGACGTCATGGGCCGCTGAGACCTGCCCCTTGCCCCCGTCCACCATCAGCAGGTCCGGCAGCTTGGCGAAGGAGTCCTCGTCCTCCTTGCGAGCGGCCGCGTCGCGGGCGCGTCGGAAGCGCCGCCGCAACACCTCCTGCAGCATGGCATAGTCGTTCGGGCCGGCGGTGGCCTTGATGCGGAAGCGGCGGTACTCCGACGGCCGCGGCTGTCCGTCCACGAACACCACCATGGATCCCACGGCATGGGCGCCCTGGATGTTGGAGATGTCGTAGCACTCGATGCGGGCCGGCGGGCCCGGCAGCTCCAGCTCCTCGGCCAGCTCCTCCAGCGCCTGCCGCAGCGCCCCTCGCTGGGAGAGGAGGCGCAACCGCATGTCCTGGAGGGACTGGCGGGCGTTCTCGGTGACCATCTCCACCAGGGCCCGCTCCTTGCCGTCCTTGGGCACTCGCACCCGCACCGGGCCTCCTCGCCGTTGCGACAGCCAGGCCTGGAGCAGCGTCTGTTCGCGCACGGGCACCGGCAGCAGCACCAGCTCGGGCACGAAGGTGGCCGCCTCGTAGAACTGGGAAAGGAAGCTGGCCAGCACCGCGTCCTGGGCCTCGTCCTGAGCGCCGTCCAGGGCGAAGTGGTCGCGGCCGATGACGTTGCCCCCGCGGACGAAGAACACCTGCACGCAGGCGTCGGCCCCCTCTCGCGCCAGCCCGAAGACATCGGCATCGACATAGCGCCCCAGGTCTACGGCTTGCCGTTCGCCCATGCGCTGGATGGCCCGAATTTGGTCGCGCAAGCGGGCCGCCCGCTCGAACTCCAGCGCCTCGGCCGCCTCGTCCATCTGGCGCCAGAGGTCCTGGACCACCTCGTCGGTGCGGCCCTCCAGGAACTTGATGGTCTGCTGAATGACACGCTCGTACTCCTCTCGGCTGCACAGGCCAGCGCAAGGCCCCAGGCAACGGTGTATGTAGTACTCCAGACAGGGACGGGGATCGTTGCCGGTGATGACCTTGGTGCAGGAGCGCCAGGGGAAGAGCTTCTTCACCAGGTCCAGGGTCTTGCGCACCGAACCCGCGCTGGCATAGGGGCCGAAATAGCGGGCGCCATCGGGTAGAACCCGTCGCGCTATCTCGACCCTCGGCCAGGGGTCCGACAGGTCGATCTTGAGATATGGATAGTGCTTGTCGTCCTTGAGGCGGACGTTGAAATGGGGCTGGTAGCGCTTGACCAGGGACGCCTCCAGCACCAGCGCCTCGGCAGCGGTGCCGGTGACGATGTATTCCAGGTCCGCTATCTGGGAGACCAGGTTGCGGACCTTGGGCTCCAGGCTGCGGGGAGACCCGAAGTAAGAGCGGACACGGTCGCGCAGGCGGGCAGCCTTGCCCACATAGATGACCCGCCCCTTGGCGTCCTTGAATATGTACACGCCGGGACGCTCCGGCAGCGCCCGCACTCGCTCCAGCAGCTCGCTGCGCCTATCGCTCACGGCACCTATCATTGTAGGGCTGGCCCGGAGGCCCCCACAACGCGCGCTCCTACGGAAATGCCCGGCCCCGAACCTTTTGCCTAAGCGTTGGCGTTCATATCTTATAGTTGGGGGCAACGGGCGCACGACATGACCTATAGGCCCATCGAGGACTACGGCGCCGTGGGCGATATGCGCACGGCGGCCCTTGTCAGCAGCGGGGGCTCAGTCGACTGGCTGTGCCTGCCCCGCTTCGATTCTCCCAGCGTCTTCGCCGCTCTCCTGGACGACGCCCGCGGCGGCCGCTTCCGCCTGGCGCCGGTGGGGGCCTTCGACAGCCGCCAGTCCTACCTGCAGGACACGAATGTGCTGGTGACCACTTTCTCTTCCCCGGAGGCGGAAGTGGCCATCACCGACTTCATGACGGTGGACGCCCCCGCGCCGGAGCTGGTGCGCATCGTCCGCTGCCTTCGTGGCGCCGCCCGAATGGAACTTGAGTTCTCCCCGGCCCTGGACTACGCCCGAGGCCGCACCTCTCTGCGACCCCTGGGCCCTCGTGCCGTGCTGGCCAGCGATGGGCATCAGGGCCTGGCCCTCTCCTCCTCGGTGGCCCTGACGGTGCCCGACGGCACGGCAGGCGCCCACTTCCTGCTGCGAGAGGGCGAGACGGCCGCCTTCCTGCTGCAATGGGGCGAGACCGCGCCCCCGCCGCTGGAGATGGAGGCGGTGGACGATAAGCTGCGGCGGGCCATAGATTTCTGGCGCGATGTGTCCCGGGAGTGGACCTACCGGGGCCACTGGCCCGACCTGGTGAAGCGCTCGCTGCTGGCCCTGCACCTGCTCCTGTATGCGCCCTCGGGCGCCATGTGCGCCGCCCTCACCACCTCCCTGCCGGAGCACCTGGGCGGCGCTCGCAACTGGGACTACCGGTACTGCTGGCTCCGCGACTCGGCCTTCGCCATCGACTTGTTCCACCGCCTGGGCCATCGCGAGCATACCCTGCCCTTCCTGCGGTGGCTGGCCCTGGCTCAGGAAGAAGGCGCCAGCCTTCGCCCTTTGTACCCCATCACCTATCACCGCGACCCGGCCGAACTGCACGAGGAGGTGCTGGACCACCTGGAGGGCTACAGCGGCTCGCGGCCCGTGCGCATCGGCAACGCCGCCGCCGACCAGTTTCAGCTGGACGTCTACGGCGAGCTGGTGCTGGCCATATACTCCTACCACCGACAGGGCGGGCAGGTGGACGATGCCCTCTGGACGCTGGTGCACTCCCTGGTGGAGGGGGCCCTCTCCCGGTGGCAGGAACCCGACAGCGGCATCTGGGAGATCCGCTCCCAGCCGCGCCACTTCGTCGTCTCCAAGGTGATGGCCTGGGCCGCCCTGGACAGGGGCATAAGGCTGGCCGAGGCCCTCCACCGCCCGGCCGACCTGGGGCGCTGGCGAAAGGCCCGCGACGCCATCCGCCAGGAGGTGCTGGAACGGGGCTGGGACGGGCGGCGGGGCACCTTCGTGCAGAGCTACGGCGGGCAGGCGCTGGACGCCGCCTTGCTGTTGCTGCCCCTGGTGGGCTTCCTGTCCCCCGACGACCCGCGGGCCGTGGCGACGGTGGAGGCCATTCGCCGGGAGCTGGGGGACGTGTTCCTGCGCCGCTACCTGCCCGAGGAGGCCCCCGACGGCCTGGACGAGGAGGAGGGTGCCTTCCTCCTCTGCAGCCTGTGGCTCGCGCAGGCCCTGGGCCTCATGGGCAGGGCACGGGAGGCCCTGCACATCTTCCAGCGGGTGGCGGCCCTAGGCCGCGGCCTTGGCCTCTACGCCGAAATGGTGGATCCGCACACGGGCCGCTTTCTGGGGAACTATCCCCAGGCCTACACCCACATCGCCTTGGTGGACACGGCCCTCGTGCTGGACCGCGTCCTGGCAGGCAGCCCCGACCTGCTGGCCCCTGCCGGCCGAGAGGAATGAAAGAGGGGCGGCGGGTTCGGCCCGCCGCCCCCGCATCGCCTCGACCCCACTACTTGGCCTTCACCCTGATGCTCTTGGGGCGCACCTCGGGCGCCTTGGGCAGGGTCACCGTCAGCATGCCGTGCTCGAAGACCGCCTCCGCCTTGTCGGCGTCCACCTGCACCGGCAGGGCGATGCTGCGGGCGAAGGTCCCGTAGCGCAGCTCGCGACGGTGGTAATTGCCCTTCTCCTCCTTGGCCTCGTGGCGGTACTCGCCGCGGATGGTGAGCTGGTCGCCCTGGATGGAGATGTCCACGTCCTCCGGGCGCAGGCCGGGCAGGGCCGCCCTCACCACCAGGGCATCATCGGTCTCGTAGACGTCCACAGGGAAGGTGTAGACCTCCTCTACTGCGGTGCCGGTCTCGCGACGGCCCATCAGCTCGTCCCAGAGGCGGTCCATGGAGCGTCGGATGGCTCGGAACTCCTCCCAGGGGTCCCAACGCATGAGGGTCATCCCTTCCACCTCCCGATGGTCTCAGATTTTTTCCGGCTGCCGGGGCGCCCCGGCGGTGGCCCGCAGGAGAAAAGGAGCGGGCCCGCTCAGGAGGCCCTGGCCTCCACGACCTCGCGGGCCCGCACCTGGATGGTCCTGGGCCTGGCCTCGGCCGCCTTGGGCAGGGTGATGGTCAGCAGGCCCCGCTCATAGATGGCCTCGGCCTGGTCGGCCTCCACGGGCGCCGGCAGGGAGACGGAGCGGTAGAAGGAGCCGTAGCCCAGCTCGCGCCAGTGGTAGGTGCGGTGCTCCTCCTCCCGCTCCGGCCGCCGCTCGGCGCGGATGGTCAGGAGGCCGTCCTGCACCGAGATGTCGAAGTCCTCAGGCCGGAAGCCGGGCAGGGCCGCCTCCACCACCACCGCCTCCTTCGTCTCGTAGACGTTCAGCGGGAAGGAGGCGGTGCCGTGCCAGGGCCGCAGGCGGCCGAAGAGCTCGTCCATCATCTCGTCCATGGCGCGGGCGATGCGCCGCACCTCAGCCCACGGCTCCCAGCGCATGAGGGTCATGGCCCATCACCTCCTTTCCCCCTCGGTCTGTTGAGCGGTGAAAGGAGACTCGGCTGGCGGCCAGGGCCACGCACCCTGACGGCTCCACCCCCGAGGGGCGACCTCGGCACCGCCGCCCAGGCCTCCCCACCGCCCAGGTGGGGCGCAGGGCCGCTGGCCCCGGCCATCCTCGGGCCATCCGCCGGGGCGCTCCCCCGGCTTCCGCCCCCAATTATAGAGAGGGGCAGGAGGCCCTGTCAAGACCTCTTATAAAGTCATTGTCAGGTTTTCGTCCAACGGGTTGACACACGTGTTGCGACGGGCTACCATGGGCAGCGGGTGGTAGCCATGCCCGGGCGCGACTACTACGAGATACTGGGCGTCCCTCGCAACGCCTCCGAGAAGGAGATAAAGCGGGCCTATCGTCGCCTGGCCCGCAAGTACCACCCGGACCTGAACCCGGGCGACAAGGAGGCCGAGGAGCGCTTCAAGGAGATCAACAAGGCCTACGAGGTGCTGTCGGATCCGGAGAAGCGCCGCCTCTACGACATGTACGGCGAGCGCTGGGAGCAGGCGGCCGCCTTCGAGCAGGCCCGCCGCCAGGCGGGGGCGGCCGGCCCTCAGGGCCACGCCACCTTCACCTGGTCCACCGGGGACCTCTTCGGCGACCTGGGCAACATCTTCGGCGAGGGGCTGTTCGGTGACCTGTTCGAGACCTTCTTCGGCACCCGTCGCCGCGGCCCCTCCCGCGGCCAGAACATGGAGGCGCCCATCGAGGTGACCCTGGAGGAGGCCTACAACGGCACCACCCGGGTCATCCAGGTGCCTTCCCTGGAGGCCTGCCCCGCCTGCGGGGGCCGTGGCGGCGCCTTCGGGGCCGTGTGCAGCCGCTGCCTGGGCAGCGGCTACGTTGAGCAGCCCAAGCGGCTGGAGGTCCGCATACCGCCGGGGGTGAGGGACGGCTCCCGCATACGCATTGCCGGCGAGGGGCGACCCGGCCCCATGGGGGGCCCCCGCGGCGACCTCTACCTGGTGGTGTCGGTCCAGCCTCACCCTCGCTTCCGCCGCGAGGGCGACGACCTGTACACCGAGGTGGAGGTGCCGGTAGAGGATGCGGTGCTGGGCGGCGAGGTGGAGGTGCCCCTCCTCAGCGGCCGGCGGGTGTTGCTGAAGGTGCCGCCCCTGACCCAGAACGGCCGCACCTTCCGCCTCTCGGGCCTGGGCATGCCCAGGCTGGAGGGCAGCGGCCGCGGCGACCTCTACGTCACCGTCAAGGTGCGGCTGCCCGAGCACCTGACGGAGGAGGAGAGGGAGCTATACCGTCGCCTGCGGGAGCTGAGGCGCTCCACCGTGCGCAGGTGAGGCAGCGAGAGGTGAAGCCATGGCCAGGCGTCGGCGCGGTCAGACTGACGACGAGGAGCTGCCCGAGGACGAGCCCCTCTACGTCATCAGCGTGGCCGCCCGCATGGTGGGCATGCACGAGCAGACCCTGCGCTACTACGAGCGCATGGGCATCATCCGGCCGGCCCGCTCCAAGGGGCGCATCCGTCTCTACTCTCGTTCCGACATCCAGCGCCTGCGCCAGGTGCAGCGGCTCATGGACGAGCTGGGCGTCAACCTGGCCGGCGCCGAGGCCATCCTCAAGCTGCGGGAGCACATCGCCGCCCTGGAGCGGCAGATAGAGGAGCTGCGGCGGGAGCTGCAGGCCTACCGCGACCGCCTGCTGCCGGCACCGGCCCAGAACAGCGTTGCGAGGGTAGAGCACGAGGCGAGGGGAGAGCAGTGATGAGGTTTTCGCACAACGAGCGAGGGGTGATCTGAGCCATGATGCGGCAGGACAGGTTCACCGAGCAGGCACAGGAGGTGCTGGCCGAGAGCCAGCAGATCGTCCGGCGCATGCGCCACGCCCAGTGGGACGCCGAGCACATCCTCCTGGCCATGCTGGCCCACCAGGGCAACCTGGCCCAGGACGTCTTCCGCAAGCTGGGCGTGGACATGGACGCCCTGCGCGAGCGGGTGGAGGCGGCCCTGGCCCGCACACCCAAGCTCACCTACGAGAGCGCCCAGCTCTACATGACCCCCCGCGTCGTGCGCCTGCTGGAGAACGCCGACGCCGAGGCCCGTCGCCTCAAGGACGAATACATCGGCGTGGACCACCTGCTGCTGGCCATGGCCGACCTGCGCGACGGCGATGCACCGCGCATCCTGCGCGACTTCGGCATCGACAAGGAGAAGATATACCGCGCCCTGGCCGACATTCGCGGCGCCCACCGGGTGGACTCGCCCCGGGCCGAGGCCCGCTACCGTGCCCTGGAGCGCTACGCCGTCGACCTCACCGAGGCCGCCCGCCAGGGCAAGCTGGACCCCGTCATCGGCCGCGAGGAAGAGATCAAGCGGGTCATGCAGATCCTCAACCGCCGCACCAAGAACAACCCGGTCATCATCGGCGAGCCGGGCGTGGGCAAGACGGCCATCGTCGAGGGTCTGGCCCAGAAGATCGCCCAGGGCGACGTGCCCGAAAACCTGAAGGGCAAGCGGGTGCTGGCCCTGGACATCGCCGCCATGGTGGCCGGCTCCAAGTTCCGCGGCGAGTTCGAGGAGCGCATGAAGGCCGTCCTGGACGAGATCAAGCAGGCCCAGGGCGAGATCATCGTCTTCATCGACGAGATACACCAGGTGGTGGGCGCCGGCTCCGCCGAGGGCAGCGCCATCGATGCCTCCACCATGCTCAAGCCCGCTCTGGCCAGGGGCGAGCTGCGCTGCATCGGCGCCACCACCCTGGACGACTACCGCAAATACATCGAGTCGGACCCCGCCCTGGAGCGCCGCTTCTCCCCCGTACTGGTGGAGGAGCCGTCGGTGGAGGAGACCATCGAGATCCTGAAGGGTCTCAGGCCGCGCTACGAGGCCCACCACAAGGTCAAGATCACCGACGAGGCCCTGGAGGCGGCGGCCAAGCTCTCGGCCCGCTACATCTCCGGCCGCTTCCTCCCCGACAAGGCCATCGATCTAATGGACGAGGCCGCCTCCAAGCACGTCATCGAGGCCCAGAGCCTGCCCCAGCACATCCGCCAGAAGCGGGAGGATATCGAGAGGCTGAAGCGGGAGGAGGAGGCAGCCGCCAGCCAGGGCGACTACGAGCGGGCGGCCAACCTGAAGGCCCAGCGCCTGCGCCTGGAGCAGGAGTTCGCCCAGGAGCGGGAGGAGTGGGCCCGCCAGCATCACATCGACCTGGTGGTGGACGCCCGCGACATCGCCGAGCTGGTGGCCGAGGCCACCGGCATACCCGTGGGCCGCCTCATGGAAGGCGAGCAGGAGAAGCTGGTGCACATGGAGGAGCGGCTGCACCAGCGCATCGTGGACCAGGAGGAGGCGGTGCGAGCGGTGGCCAACGCCATCCGCCGCGCCCGCGCCGGCCTGAAGGACCCCAAGCGGCCCATTGGGAGCTTCATCTTCCTGGGCCCCACGGGCGTGGGCAAGACGGAGCTGGCGCGAGCCCTGGCCGAGTTCCTCTTCGACGACGAGGAGGCCATGGTGCGCATCGACATGAGCGAGTACCAGGAGCAGCACACCGTCTCACGGCTCATCGGCGCCCCGCCCGGCTACGTGGGCTACGAGGAGGGGGGCCAGCTCACGGAGGCGGTCCGCCGCCGCCCCTACAGCGTCGTCCTCTTCGACGAGATCGAGAAGGCCCACCCCGACGTCTTCAACCTGCTCCTCCAGGTGCTGGAGGACGGCCGCCTGACCGACGGTCACGGGCGGACGGTGGACTTCCGCAACACCATTATCATCATGACCTCCAACCTGGGCACGGCCGAGCTGCAGCGGCCGCCGGTGGGCTTCCTGGCCCATGCCAAGCCCAGCCAGAGCGAGCGGGAGCGGTTGCGGGAGTCGGTGGAGCGGGCGCTGCGCCAGGCCTTCCGCCCCGAGCTGCTGAACCGCATCGATGAGATCATCATCTTCGACCCGCTCACCGAGGATGACCTGAAGAAGATCGTGGAGCTGATGCTGAAGGACCTGCGGGAGCGGCTGTCGGAGCGGGGGCTGGGGCTGGAGCTGACGGAGGAGGCCAAGGCGGCCCTGGTGCGCGAGGGCTACGACCCCCAGTTCGGCGCCCGTCCCCTGCGCCGCACCATCGAGCGGCGCATCGCCAACCCCCTGTCCCTCAAGATCCTGGCCGGGGAGTTCCAGGAGGGGGACACGGTGCTGGTGGACTACAGGGACGGGGAGTACGTCTTCGAGAAGAAGGCGGTGGCCGTGGGGGGCGCGGAGCGCTGAACGAGGGGAGGGAAGGCGGCCTCCTCCTCGGCCCGCACTTCCGGCGTGAAACGAGTCCGCGAAGTTGCTAGGATGTAGGGAGCGGACTCCCGCAACGAGGACTCGCGCGCTGGAGGCAGGAGCGATGTCGCCCTTCCCGGAGGACGATGGCTTTTCTCACCACCAGGCCCAGATAAATGGCCTGCGCTATCACTACGTGCGCCAGGGCGCCGGCCTTCCCCTAGTGCTGGTCCATGGCTGGCCCGGCTTCTATTACGAGTGGCACCTGAACATCGGCCCCCTCTCTCAGAGGTTCGATGTGGTGGCACCCGACATGCGGGGCTACGGCTACACCGACAAGCCCGACGTACCCCCGGGCGAGGGCTACACTTCGGCCCACTTCGCCCAGGACCTGGCTGCACTGCTGGACCACCTGGGCTGGGAGCGGGCCAGCTTCGTGGCCCACGACTTCGGCGCCATCTGGGTGCAGCGCTTCGCCCGCACCTATCCCCAGAGGGTGGACCGGCTGGTGCTGTTCGACCCGCCCTATCCGGGCATCGGCCCCCGCTGGTTCGAGCCTTCCCGTCTGGGGGAGGTGTGGTACATGTTCTTCCACCAGCTATCCCTGGCCGAGGAGCTGGTGGGCTCGTCGCGTCGCGCCACCGAGGCCTACCTGCGCCACTTCCTGTCCCACTGGTCCTACGACAAAGGCCTGTGGACCGACGAAGAGATAGCGCGTTACGTGGACGCCTTCTCCCAGCCAGGCGCCCTGCGCGGCGGCTTCAACTGCTACCGCGCCACCTTCCAGGCCGAGGCCGGCCAGTGGGCGTCGCCACAGCCCAAGATCGAGGCGCCCACCCTGGTGCTGTGGGCCGAGGCCGACCCCATCCTGCCCGTGGCCTGGAGCGACCGCCTGGGAGACTACTTCGCCCGCTTCACCCTCAAGCGGGTCCCCCAGGCCGGCCACTTCCTCATGCGTGAGCGGCCGGAGCTGGTCAACGCCGAGGTGACCGCCTTCGTGCTGGGCGAGGGCACCGGTGCCTGAGGCGGCCAGCCGCCGCGCGGTTGCGGCTCGCAGGAGCCAGCAGCACAATTGAGGCGAAGGCATCTGGCGGACGTCAGCAGGAGGACAAAGGACAGATGAGGATCGAAACGGGCCTCACCGGACGCACCTTCGCTGAGATAGCCCAGTCGGCCCAGAGGGCGGAAGCCCTGGGCTTCGACGGCGTCGTGACCCCGGAGACCGGCCACGACCCCTTCTTCCCGCTGCTCATCGCTGCCGAGCACACCCGTCGCATCACCCTGGGCACGGGGGTGGCCATCGCCTTCCCCCGCAGCCCCTTCGTCATGGCCCAGATCGCCTGGGACCTGCAGCACTTCTCGGGCGGTCGCTTCCTCCTGGGCCTGGGCACGCAGGTGAAGGGACACAACGAGCGTCGCTACTCGACGCCCTGGGTGGGGCCTCCCGGCCCCCGCCTGAGGGAATACATCCTCTGCCTGCGGGCCATCTTCGACAGCTTCCAGAACAACGCCCCGCCACGGTTCCAGGGCAAGTACTACCAGTTCACCCTCATGTCCCCCTTCTTCAACGCTGGGCCCATCGAGCACCCCCACATACCCATCTACATCTCGGCGGTGGGGCCCTACATGTGCCGCCTGGCCGGCGAGCTGTGCGACGGCATCCGCCTCCACGGCTTCAACACCCTGAAATACACCAAGGAGGTCATCCTGCCCAACCTGGAGGCGGGGGCCAGGAAGGCGGGCCGCAGCCTGAAGGACATCGACATCGTGGGAGGCGGGTTCATAATCACCGGCCGCAACCGGGAGGAGATAGAGCGGGCCAAGGCCGCCACCCGCTCCCAGATAGCCTTCTACGGCTCCACCCGCACCTACCACGGGGTGCTGGAGGTGCACGGCTGGGGCGAGGTGGGCATGCGCCTGCACCAGCTCTCCCTGGAGGGCAAGTGGCAGGAGATGGCCAACCTCGTCAGCGACGAAATGCTGAAGGAGTTCGCCATCATCGGCGCCCCCGACGAGATCGCCCCGCAGCTGAAGGAGCGCTGGGGCGGCATCGTCACCACCGTCACCCTGGGCTTCATGCTGCGCAACGGCGAGGCCGACGACGTGGTGCGAAAGGTCATCGAGGAGGTGCACCGGATATAGGCTCCCTGGCCGCGACAGCGCGCTATTGACCGCGACCCGGGCCAATGTTATAAATTGCACAAGCATTCTGCGACGGCCACAGCTCGGGAATCCCTCTGGGAGCTGGTGGGGAAAAAGGCCGTGGAGATACCGCCGGTCGTCATCGAACGCTTACCGCTTTACGCGCGCGTGCTGGAGGCGCTGGCCCAGGAAGGCAGGGAAGTGGTCAGCTCGCAGGAGCTCGGACAGCGCCTGGGGGTGACGCCGGCCCAGATCCGCAAAGACCTGAGCTATTTCGGTCGCTTCGGCAAGCAGGGGCGCGGCTACAACGTCCAGACGCTGCTCTCAGCCCTGCGCCAGATACTGGGGCTGGACAGGCAGTGGCGCATGGCCCTGGTGGGCGTGGGCCGTCTGGGCAGGGCCATCGTCCAGTACGAGGGGTTCGCACCTCAGGGCTTCCGCATCGTCCACGCCTTCGACGCCGACCCCCGCATAGTAGGCCAGGAGGTCAACGGGCTGACGGTGCGCGATGTCAGCGAGCTGGAGGAGGTGCTGGCCCGCGAGCCGGTGGAGATAGGCATCGTGGCTGTGCCAGCGGTGGTGGCCCAGGAGGTCATCGACCGGCTGGTGCGGGCTGGCGTGCGGGCCATCCTCAACTATGCGCCCATCGCTGCCCGCGTCCCCAGGGGCGTCCAGATACGGCGGGTGGACCCGGTGCTGGCCCTGCAGAGCATGACCTACTACCTGCGCCAGGTGAGCAACGCCCAGGCGGCCAAGTAGCGGCCCTAGAAGGCCACCGCCCACTCCTCTTCCGGCGGCATGGCCCGCTTGATCAGGTCGAGATACTCCAGGGCCACCCCGGCACCCATGGCCACGCAGGTGAGGGGGTTTTCGGCCACATAGCAGGGAATGCCGACGACCTGGGTGATGAGACGGTCCAGGTTGCGCAATAGGGCGCCTCCGCCCACCAGCACGATGCCGTGGTCGATGATGTCCGATACCAGCTCGGGGGGAGTCCGCTCGAAGACGGAGCGAATGGCGCCCAGGATGGCCTGTAGAGGCTCCTGCAGCGCCTGACAGACCTCGCTGGAGGTGATGGTCACGGTGCGGGGCAGGCCGGTGATCTGGTCCCGGCCCCGCACTTCCATAGTCAGCTCCTCCTCCAGGGGCAGGGCCGACCCCAGGGCGATCTTGACCTCTTCGGCTGTGCGTTCGCCGATGATGAGGTTGTGCCGACGCTTGACGTGGTTGGCGATGGCCTCGTCCAGACGGTCGCCGGCCACCCGCACCGACTCGCTGACGACGATGCCGTAGAGGGAAATGATGGCCGCCTCGGTGCGGCCGCCGCCTATGTCCACCACCATGTGGCCCTGGGGGGAGTCGATGGGTATGTGGGCACCCAGGGCAGCGGCCAGAGGCTCCGGTATGACGTGGACCGGCCGACGGGCGCCGGCCGCCTCGCACGCCTCCTGCACCGCCCGCCGTTCCACCCCCGTCGCCCCCACCGGGGCGCAGACCACCACCTCCGGCTTGACGAAGGACAGGCGTCCCACCGCCTTGGCGATGAGGTAGCGAAGCATGGCCTCGGTGGTCAGATAGTCGGCGATGACGCCGTGGCGCATGGGACGGATGACCTGTATAGCCTCGGGGGTGCGGCCCTCCATCTCGGCAGCCTCGCTACCCACCGCCACGATGGTGTTGTTCTGGCGGGCCACGGCCACGATGGACGGCTCGTTGATGACGATGCCCCGCCCCTTCACGTATACCAGGACGTTGGCGGTGCCCAGGTCCACGCCCAGTTGCTTACCTAGCACGGCAACCCCCTTCTCCCCCGCATGGAGTCTGTGATGCGGCCACGCCTTCGGCGGCCTCTCCCATGATGCCCTAACGGCCGTCCCTAATCCACCCGCTGGATGCGGGCGCCGAGGGCGTTCAGCTTCTCGTCGATGCGCTCGTATCCCCTGTCCACGTGGTAAATGTCGGTGATCTCCGTTCGACCATGGGCAGCCAGGCCTGCCAGGACCAGGGCTGCGCCCGCCCTGACGTCCAGCGCCCGTACCCAGGCACCCAGCAGCGGGGTCGGCCCGGCGATGATGGCCGTAGTGGTGCCGGTGGTGACTACCTCGGCGCCCATCTTGCGCAACTCGGCCACATACAGCAGGCGGTTCTCGAACACCCGCTCGTGCACGTAGCTGACGCCCTCGGCCTGGGTGAGCAGGGCAGCCATGGGAGCCTGAAGGTCGGTGGCCAGCCCCGGGTAGGGCAGGGCCTGGACGGTGACGGCCCGCAGGGGACGAGTGCCCCGCACCCTCAGCCAGGACTCACCCTCCTCCACCTCCACACCCGCCTCTTGCAGCTTCTGGATGAGGGACCAGAGGTGCTGGGGCACCAGGCCCCGCACCTCCACCTCGCCGCCGGTGATGGCGGCGGCGATGGCGAAGGTGCCCGCCTCGATGCGGTCGGGGATGTTGCGGTGGGTCGTTCCCCGCAGCTGAGGCACCCCCTCTATCTCGATGGTATGGGTGCCGGCCCCCCGGATGCGGGCCCCCATGCCTACCAGCATCTCGGCCAGGGCTGACACCTCCGGCTCACAGGCGGCGTTGACGATGACGGTGCGGCCCGGGGCAGTGACGGCCGCCAGCATCAGATTCTGTGTGCCCAGGACACTGGGGTAGTCCAGGAAGATGCGGGCACCCCTGAGCTGGCGGGCCTCGGCGACGAACTTCTCCTCTTCCCGCCAGACACGGGCGCCCAGCATTTCGAAGCCCTTCAGGTGCACGTCTATGGGCCGCTGGCCGATGACGTCCCCACCGGGCGGGGCGCAGGCAGCCCGCCCGAAACGCCCCAGCAGGGCACCCATCACCAGAAAGCTGCCACGGAGGTTGGCCACCAGCTCGCTGGGCGGCGCGAAGGTGTGCACGCTGGCGGCGTTGATGCGCAGGACTCCCGGCCCCGTCCATTCCACCCTCGCTCCCAGGCTGCGCAAGACATCGGCCATGAAGCGGACGTCGCCTATATCGGGGACGTTCTCGATGTAGCAGTCGTCGGCGGTGAGGAGGGCAGCGGCCATGGCCCCCAGGGCGGCGTTCTTGGACCCGGAGACATCGACGGCGCCCCTCAGGGGTTGCCCCCCATCGATGAGGAAGCGGCTGCTGGTCCGCTCCTTGGCGCCAGTGGCAGGGGGAGGCATGATGCGACCTTCAGGCGCCAGGGCGACGGCGGCGGGCGCGTTCGGCTAGCTTGAGGCGCACCAGGGCGCGACGCAGAGCCGCCTCGGCTATGGCCATGTCCACCGCCTCGGCCCGGCGCTGGGCCAGCCGCTCCTGGGCGCGACGGCGGGCAGCCTCGGCACGCTCCACGTCCAGCTCCTCGGCCCGCTCGGCGGCGTCGGCCAACACTGTCACCCTGTCGCCCATCACCTCCAGGAAGCCGCCGTGGACGGCCATTTCTTCCTCCTGGCCACGACGGACGATGCGCATGATGCCGGGCTGGAGCATGGTCATGAGAGGGGCGTGCTTGGGCAGCACCGTCAGCTCCCCCATGACGCCGGGGAGGGTGACCGAGTCCACGTCCTCGGCGGTGTAGACCACCCGCTCAGCCGTGATGATCTCGACCTTCAACGGCATCGGACCAGCTCCTCCAGCAGCGCCCGCAGGCGTGGCGTCCGCGCCAGCGCCTCGCTCAGGCCCGTTATCTCGTCCCTCCCCAGGATGAGAGGGCTCCGCTGGAACCGCCCTGCGTGGTCATAGTAGCAGAACCGCAGGGCCAGGGAACCGTCGTCGAACTCCAGCAGCTGCAGGGACGGCTCGTGGTAGCGGCCCACGTATGTGGCTTCCTCCACGATACGCCCGCTGCCCCAGTGGAGGGAGAAGGGGCGGGGAAGGGTTCGGGCCGGACGCTGGGGCATCCCGTCGTCCCCCCTAAACCGCCGCCTCCTTCAGCATGCGCTCGCCCTGCTCGGCGGCCTCGTCTATGGTGCCCACCATGTAGAAGGCCTGCTCCGGCAGGTGGTCCCACTTGCCCTCCAGGATCTCCTTGAAGCCCCGCACCGTCTCGCGGATGGGCACGTAGCGGCCGGGACGGCCGGTAAAGGCCTCGGCCACGAACATGGGCTGGGAGAGGAAGCGCTGGATCTTGCGTGCCCGCATCACCGTCAGCTTGTCCTCCTCCGACAGCTCCTCCATGCCCAGGATGGCGATGATGTCCTGCAGGTCCTTGTAGCGCTGGAGCACCCGCTGGACCTCCCGGGCCACCTGGTAGTGCTCATCGCCCACGATGCGCGGGTCCAGGATGCGGGAGAAGCTGGCCAGGGGGTCCACCGCCGGATAGAGGCCCTGCTCGGCGATGGAGCGCTCCAGGGCGATGACGGCGTCCAGGTGCCCGAAGGTGGTGACGATGCCGGGGTCGGTGTAGTCGTCGGCCGGCACATAGATGGCCTGGAAGGAGGTGATGGACCCCCGCTTGGTGGAGGTGATGCGTTCCTCCAGCTCGCCCATGTCGGTGGCCAGGGTCGGCTGGTATCCCACTGCCGAGGGCATTCGCCCTAGAAGGGCCGAGACCTCCATGTTGGCCAGGATGTAACGGTAGACGTTGTCGATGAACAGCAGCACGTCCTGCCCTTCCACGTCGCGGAAGTACTCGGCCATGGTGACGCCGGTGAGGCCCACTCGCGCCCGCACGCCCGGGGGCTCGTTCATCTGGCCGAAGACCAGCACCGTCTTGTCGATGACGCCCGAGGCGCGCATCTCGTGCCACAGGTCGTTGCCTTCGCGGGAACGCTCCCCCACGCCGGCGAAGACGGAGAAACCGCCGTGCTCGGTGGCGATGTTGCGGATCAGCTCCATGATGATGACCGTCTTGCCCACGCCGGCACCGCCGTAGGCGCCCACCTTGCCGCCCTTGCGGAAGGGGCATATGAGGTCGATGACCTTCAGCCCCGTCTCCAGCATCTGGGGGCTGGTGGTCCGCTCCTCCAGGGGCGGGGGCGGCCGGTGGATGGGCCAGCGCTCCTCGGCCTTCACCTCGCCCAGGTTGTCCAGGGGTTCGCCCAGGACGTTGAAGAGGCGGCCCAGGCAAGGCCTGCCCACCGGCACCGAGATGGGCGCGCCCGTGTCCACAGCGCGGGCGCCGCGCCGCATGCCATCGGTGCTGCCCATGGCCAGGCAGCGCACCCAGTTGTTGCCCACGTGCTGCTCCACCTCGGCCACCAGCGTCTGGCCGTTGCCCATCTCGATCTCGATGGCGTTGTAGATCTCGGGCAGCTCGTCGGGCGGGAATTCAACGTCCACCACGGTGCCGATGATCTGGACGACCCTGCCTTCCGTCCCCTTGGCCATTTTTCCTTACCTCCCGTCCCTGCTTGGTCTAGGCAGTGGCGGCCTTGAGGGCCTCCACCCCGGCCGTGATCTCCAGCAGCTCCTTGGTGATGACTTCCTGCCGCACCTTGTTCAGGAGCAGCGTCAGGTCGCGGATGAGCCCGTTGGCGTTGTCGGTGGCGTTGCGCATGGCCACCATTCGCGCCGACTGCTCGCTGGCGACTGCCTCCAGCACCGCCTCGTATATCTGGCGCTCCACGTAACGGGGCAGCAGCTCTGCCAGCACCGACTCCCGGTCGGGCTCGTATATGTAGTCGTAGCGCCAGGTGACAGCCTCGGTGGGCGGCTCCACCGGCAGCAGCTTGAAGACCTCGGGCCGCTGCACGGAGGTGCTCACGAAACGGGCGTAGAGGAGGTACACCTCGTCGGCCGCCTCCGAGACGTAGTCGTCCATGGCGATGCGGGCGATGGGCAGGATGTCATCGTAACCGGGCCGGTCCCCGAGGCCGATGAACTCCGCCACCACGTTCTGGCCGCTGCGCAACATGAAGTCGCGCCCCTTACGCCCCACGGCGATGATGCGGGCCGGCCGGCCCAGCTCCAGCAAGAACTGGGCCGCGCGACGGTTCAGGTTGGCCGGCAGCCCGCCGCACAGGCCGCGGTCGGGGGTGATGAATATCACCTCCACCGTGCGCACCTCGGGACGGCGCCGCAGCAAGGGGTGGAGCTGCTCTGGCTCCAGCAAGTGGGCCGTCTCGGCCAGGTCGGCCAGGACCCAACGCATGCGCTCGGCGTAGGGGCGGGCAGCCAGGGCGGCCGCCTGGGCGCGCCGCATCTTGGAAGCGGCCACCAGCTCCATCGCCCTGGTGACCTTGGCGATGTTCTGGACGCTGCGTATGCGCCTTCTTATCTGCCTCAGGCTGGGCATGGCCTGCCCCTCAGTAGGGCACCGTCTCCTTGAACTGGCGGATGGCCTCCCGCAGCTTCTCCTCCATCTCCGGGGTCAGGTCCTTGCTCTCCTCGATGCCCCGCACGATGTCCGGATGCTGGGCCTCCAGGAAGCGGTGGAAGGCGGCCTCGAAGTCGCGCACCTTGGCCACAGGGACATCGTCCAGGAAGCCGTGGATGCCGCAGTAGATGATGGTGACCTCCTGCCAGAGCTTCTGGGGCTGGAACTGGGGCTGTTTCAGCACCTCCGTTAGGCGCTGGCCCCGCTCCAGCTGGCGGCGGGTGGCCACGTCCAGCTCGCCGGTGCCGAACTGGGCGAAGGCGGCCAGCTCGCGGTACTGGGCCAGGGAGAGGCGCAGGCCTCCTGCCACCCGGCGCATGGCCCGCGTCTGGGCAGCACCCCCCACCCGCGATACCGACAGACCAGCGTTGATGGCCGGGCGGATGCCGGCGTTGAAAAGGTCCGTCTCCAGATAGATCTGGCCGTCGGTGATGGAGATGACGTTGGTGGGGATATAGGCCGAGATGTCGCCTGCCTGGGTCTCGATGATGGGCAGGGCCGTCAGGGAGCCGCCGCCGTATTCAGGCGCCAGCTTGGCCGCGCGCTCCAGCAGCCGCGAGTGCAGGTAGAACACGTCGCCCGGGTAGGCCTCGCGGCCTGGGGGACGCCGCAGCAGCAGCGACATCTGACGGTAGGCCCAGGCGTGTCGCGTCAGGTCGTCATAGACGATGAGGGCATCCCTGCCCTGTTCCATGAACTCCTCGCCCATGGCGCAGCCGGCGTAGGGGGCCAGATACTGGAGGGCGGCCGGGTCGGAGGCGTTGGCCGCCACCACGATGGTGTGCTCCATGGCCCCGTGCTCCTCCAGCGTGGCCACCACCTCGGCCACCTTGGAGGCCTGCTGGCCGATGGCCACATAGATACACAGCAGGTCTCCACCCTTCTGGGCGATGATGGTGTCCAGACAGATGGCTGTCTTGCCGGTGAAGCGGTCGCCGATGATGAGCTCTCGCTGGCCGCGGCCGATGGGGATCATGGCGTCGATGGCCTTGATGCCCGTGTGCACCGGGGTGTCGACGCTCTGGCGCACCACCACGTTGGGGGCGATGCGCTCCACCGGCCGGGTGCGCTCATAGCGGACGGGGCCCTTGCCGTCCAGGGGCCGCCCCAGGGGGTCCACCACCCGTCCCAGAAGCCCGTCTCCCACCGGGACCTCGATGATGCGGCCGGTGGTGCGTACCTGGTCGCCTTCCTTGATGTGGATGTATTCCCCGAGGACGATGGCCCCCACCGTGTCCTCTTCCAGGTTGAGGGCCAGGCCCAGGGTGCCGTTCTCGAACTCCAGCACCTCGTTGTACATGCAGTTGCGCAGGCCGTAGATGCGGGCGATGCCGTCGCCCGCCTCCACTACCACCCCCACGTCGGTGGCGGTGACCCCGGCGGTGAACTGCTCGATCTGCTGGCGAATGATGGAGGCTATCTCGTCGGGCCTTACAGCCATGCTTACCCTTCCTCCTTGCCCCCTAGGCGCGGGCCTCCTCTAGCTGGCGCCGCAGGGCCATAAGCTGGCTCCTGGTGCTGCCGTCGATCAGGCGGTCGCCGATGCGGATCACCATCCCGCCGATGATGCCCTCGTCCACCTGGTCGTGGAGCACCACCTTGCGGCCGGTGGCCTCCTCCAGGCGCCTGACCAGGGCCTGCTTCTCCTCCTCGCTCAGGGGGACGGCGGTGGTGACGTGGGCGTGGACGATGCCCCGCTCCTCGTCGGCCAGCTCCCGGTAGGCCTCGGCGATGTCGCCGGCCAGGTGGGCGCGCCCCCGGGCCACCAGCAGCTTGGCCAGGTTGAGCACCAGGGGGTCCAGGCCCACCAGGTACTCCTCCAGGATGCGCAGCTTCTGGGCCACGGGCAAGCGGGCGTTGTCCAGGGCCTCGGCTACCTCCGGATGGCCCAGCACCCGGGCGATGAAGTCCAGCTGCTCGGCCCACTCCTCCAGCCGCCCCTTCTCCTTGGCGAGCTGCAGGACGGCCTCGGCATAGCGTTTGGCAGCGGCCTTGCGGATCACGCCCCTCTGTCCCCTCCCCCGTCGCCGAGGGGCGCCTCGGCCAGCGTCTCCTCGATGAGGCGACGATGCGCCTCACGGTCGAGCGAGCGGCGAATGACCCTCTCGGCGGCGCGGATGGTCAGGTCGGCGAACTCTCGCCGCAGCTGGGCGATGGCGGCGTCCCGCTCCATCTCTATCTCGCTGCGGGCGCGGGCCAGCAGCTGCTCCGCTTCCTGCCGGGCCTGAGCGCGGGCCTCCTCCTGGATGCGGGCCGCCACCTGCTGGGCCTGGGAGATGAGGGCCTGGGACTCCTGGCGCGCCCGGTCCAGCTGGGCCTTCACCTCCTGCTCGGCCTCGGCCAACCGCCGCTTGGCCTCCTCCGAGGCCTGTAGCCCTTCCTGAATGCGCCGACGCCGCTCGTCCAGCAGCCGCAGCACCGGCTTGTAGGCCAGGAAGTAGAGCACTACCAGCAGGACGGTGAAGTTGACCAGCTGGGCCAGAAGGCTGGGCAGGTTGATGCCCAGCGCCTTCAGCCCCTCGGTGATGCCGGCCAGGAAGGGCATCGCCTCACACCCCCAGAGCTAGAACACGAAGCCGATCATGACGGCGGTGACCAGGGCGTAAATGCCCAGCGCCTCCGCGAAAGCGAGGCCCAGGATCATGTTGGTCTGGATGGCCGGCTGGGCCTCAGGGTTGCGGCCCAGGGCCTCCATGGCCTTCCCGACGAGGTTACCGATGGCCAGGGCGGGCGCAATGACGCCAAAGGCTATGGACATGCCCGCCGCCAGGAAACGCAGACCTTCGTCGGTGAAGGCCATGTTTGTCTGCTCCTGGGCGGCGGCCCGCAGGGCCTCCACTACCGGCGGCAGAACAGCCAGGAACAGGTCCATGGAACACCTCCTCTAGCTTGATGTGTGGCCAGCTACGGCCGTTGCTTCCTCGACATGGCCAGCATGGCCAGCCGCGTGCTCCCCAGCCTCGTGAGCGCCATGGGAGACGGCTGCCATCCCGAAAACCAGGGTCAGGATCGCGAAAATGAAAGCCTGGATCACGCCGACGAACAATTCGAGGCCATAGAAGGGCAGCGTAAGCAGCAGGGGCGTCAGGAAGGTGAACATGAGGATGACCACCTCTCCGGCGAACATATTGCCGAAGAGACGGAAGGTGAAGCTGATGATGCGGATGATCTCCGAAAAGAGCTCGAGGACGCCCACGAAAGCATCTATGACGCCCTCGAACACCAGCGACGGCCTGAACGAAACGATGCCGCGCACCAGACGCCCGAAGTTGAAGAACTTGCCAGCATAGGTGCCCAGCCCCAGGGCGGTAATGCCCCAGTACTCCACGGCGATGGTTGCTGCCAGGGCCAGCGCCAGGGGCATGTTGACGTCGGTGTTCATGCTACGCAGGAAGGGCAGGAACTCGCCCACCAGCTTGCCTTCCTCCTCGGCATGGCGGACCTCCTCCTGCGCCCCCGGCTCGCCCAGCTCAATAGCCTCCCCCTGCCACTGGCCGAGCCCCGGGAAGGGCACGAGGCCCACCGGCAGCGGCCCCACGTCCACTTTGTCCATCACGAAGACCTTGCCCTCCGGGTGCTCCGCCACCGCCTCCGAAGGTACCTGCTTCACCAGGCCAACGACGTTGAAGAGAGGCGTCAGGGCGAACCAGTTGGCGAAGAGGATGAAGAAGAAGATGGTGGCAACGACGGGGAAGAAGCGGCGACCGTTCTTCTCGCCAGCCACGCCCGTCACCAGGTTGTAGAAGGCCTCGATGACTGCCTCGATGAAGTTCTGAGCACCCCGGGGCACCAACTCCCACCGCCGAGTGAGGAGGAAGACGGTGCCCACCATCAGCAGCACCACCACCCACGAGGTGACCATGGTGTTGGTGATCTTCACCAGGCCGAAATCGGCCAACACCTCGGGGCGGATCTGGATGTGGGGGCTGGGGCCGCGCAGGAAGATGAAGCCCACGCCCGCCAGGGCGATGGCCCCCAGCACCAGTAGTCTGCCCCTCATGGGCCCTTGCGCCCCTTGGGCCCGCTGGCCCGTATCAGGTCCAGGAGCATGCGGATGCCTCCCCAGAAGGCGAGTGCCAGGCCCGAGAAGAGGCCCAGCATGGTGAGGAGCGGGCGGGTGTCCAACCTATCGTCCAGGAAGGCCCCCAGACCCGCTCCCAGCCCGATGCAGAGTGCCACGTACCAGCCAATGCCGATCAGGCGCACGCTGGGGGGGAGGCGTCCCAACTCTATCGCCTCCCCCTTCCCGTCGCGTGAATTGTATCACAACCAGGGCCTATGGCCAACCGCCCTGCGGCCCCCGCCGCTCCGGCCTGCCGGCCCCCCAGGGCCAGCCCTCTCCGACATGACAGACCCCCCAGCTGGGGGTCTTTTCCGGCTCGATCCGTCGGGCTAGGAGTCCTGCTGCTCCTTGCCCAGGTCTTCCAGGTTCAGGCTCTCGATGACCTCGCGGAAGGGCGAGAGCTTCTCCAGCTCCTCGGCGGTGACGCCGCGGCCCCGCTCGGGCTCCTGGGGGCCCTCCTGGGGGCCTTCCACCAGCTGCCCTTCCTCGTCCAGCCGCACCCCCGCCCTCTCCAGGACCGATTCCTCGGCGAAGATGGGGGCCTGGACGCGGACGGCCAGGGCAATGGCGTCGCTGGGGCGAGAGTCCACCTCCAGGAGGCGGCCGTTCACCTCCAGGTAGATCTTGGCGTAGAAGGTGTCGTTGGCCAGGTCGTTCACCAGCACATAGCTCACGGAGGCGCCCAGGGCCTCGATGACGCTGCGCAGCAGGTCGTGGGTGAGGGGCCGGGGCACCGCCACCTCCTGCAGCCGCACGGCGATGGCGTCGGCCTCGGCGGGGCCGATCCAGATGGGCAGGTAGCGGTCAGCCTCCTTCTCTTTGAGGATGACCACCCGCTGATAAGTGGAGAGGCTCACCCGGACGCTGTCCACCACCATCTCGATCACGCCTGACCGCCCCCCGTCCTGGCAGTGCACAGGGCATTCTAGCCAAGCGCAACGCCTGTGTCAATGTGTAGACGCTCTGTCCGAGACCCGCTGGCCGGCGGGGGACGGCTCCCGCCCCTGGGTACCAGGCGCTGCGGCAAAGCCGCCCGCGCCTACGCTCTGCCCGGCGCCCCCTTCAGGCCCGAGGCCCCGACGCCTCCCCTGCCTCAGCGGTTGGTCTCCTGGAGCCAGCGCAGGAATTGAGGGTCCTTCCGCCAGCCAGGCCGCACCTTCACCCACAGCTCCAGGTAGATGGGGCGCCCGAGCAACAGCTCCAACTGCTGGCGGGCCCGGGTGCCCACCTCCTTGAGGGCCTGTCCCCCCTTGCCGATGAGGATCCCCTTTTGCCCCTGCCGCTCCACGAACACCAGGGCGCGGATGTAGTCCTTTCCCCCATGCTCGGGGTCCTGCTCCCGGAACTCGTCGATGGCCACCGCCACGGCGTAAGGCACTTCCTGACGGTAGAGGTGGTAGACCTCCTCCCGCACGATGTCGGCGGCGAGGGCCCGTTCGCTGCGGTCGGTCACCTCATCCGGGGGATAGAGGGGGTCCCCTTCTGGCAGGTGACGGACCATGAGCTGCAGGAGCAGGTCCACGCCGTCGGCCTTGAGGGCGCTGATGGGCACGATCTCTCGAAAGGGGTGCCTGCGGGCGTATTCGTCCATCACCGGCAGCAGCTGGGCCTTGTTGCGCAGCGTGTCCACCTTGTTGATGGCCAGGATGGCCGCCTTCCTCTCCTCGGCCAGCATCTTCATGATGGTCTCCTCGATGTCGCCAGGGGGCAGGGGCTCCACCATCAGCACCACCAGGTCCGCCTCCAGGAGGGCGTCGCGGGCCAGCCGCACCATCTGTTGGTCCAGCAGGTGGGCGGGCCGGCCTAGGTAGCCAGGGGTGTCCAGCAGGACTATCTGGTAGTCGGGGCCGGTGAGGATGCCCTTGATGTTTTCGCGGGTGGTCTGGGGCTTGGGGGCCACGGCCGAGACCTTGAACTGCAGCAGCTGGTTGAGGAGGGTGGACTTGCCCACATTGGGCCTCCCCAGGATGGCCACCACGCCGGCCCGAAAGGGGGCCTTGCGCCGACGTCCCTTCTTCGCCTCGGCCATAGCTAAGAGAGGGGGCAGCGGCCACAGCCGCCCTGGGTGCAATAGTGGCGGTAGAGGTAGAGCATTCCCTGCTGCCGCTGGGCGCCCACGGGAACGCCGCCGACCAGGGCCTCCTCCAGGTGGCGGGTGCATCCGTAGGAGCCGGGCCGCGGCAGGGAGCGGTAGGCCTGCAGGACCGCCGCCTCCAAGGGACGCTGGCGGGCCTCCTCGGCCAGGGCCAGGGCGAAGGGCAGCACGGCGTTGACGGCTATCTCCACCGCCCTCCCCCGACCGATGCTTCCCCAGGGCCCCCGCACCATGATGGCCTTCAGTAGCCGTGGGGCATCGGCGGCCGCCACCGGTGGCAGGAGGCTGGCTGCCAGCCCAGGACCAGCCAGCGTCGCCAGCAGGCAGGCGAAGGCCCCCAGGCGGCGGTGGAGGGCGTTGGCCGGCCGCCCCCGCCGTCGCCTGCCGCCGGCAGCGGGGGGCAGGTGGGCCGACAGGAGACGCAGGGCCAGCGATGCGGCCTCCGCCACGGGCGCCCCGGCCAGGCTTCGCCGCAGGCCGGCCCAGGGCAGGGCCTCGGCCACAGTGGCGAAGTCCTCCTCGTTGCCGCCGTAGCCGCAGGCGGTTGCCAGGGCGCGATAGAGGGCCTCCTCCCTACCCAGGGCGGCCACCTCTCGCCGCAAGCGGTGGGCCTTCTGGCGCAGCCGCATCTCGCCCATTTTGTCCAGGCGATGGGCCGTCTCCCGTGCCCCCAGCCGTTCCAGGGCGCTGCGGCACGGCTCCCGCCAGGCTTCGGGACGAGGCCCGTGCAGGTGAGGCCCCACGGCCACCACGGGAACGCGCCGTCCGCAGGCCAGCTCGGTGTCACGGCCCTCGTCGTCCCACATCACCACGTGCAGGGCCAGGCCGTTGTAGGCCGGGTCCAGATGGTGGCGGTGGCGACGAAAGTCGCTGGCCAGGACATGGACCTCCACGTCCCCCCGCAGGAGCCCTCCCTCGCTGGCGATGAGGGCGTAACGGAAATCGGGGCCCGGCCCGGGGTTGGGAAGGCCGCGGAAGACCACCCGCAGGCGCTGCCCGTCGCGGGTGCGCAGGGCGGCGGGCGGCAGGGCGGCGTCCTGCCAGAGCCGGGCCAGCCACCTCTCGCCGGCCCCGGCCCCCTCAGGCGTCGCCTGGCCCCTGTTCACCCTCGGCCCCCTGGCCGTAAGGGAACCCTGCCCGCTCGGCCACCAGCGTCAGCAGGCGGGCGGAGGCGCCTCGCGGCCGGTAGCGGGCCGTCTCCCAGTCGCTCACGGTCTGCTGGCGAACGCCCAGCTCGCGGGCCAGCTGGGCCTGGCTGAGGCCCAGGAAGCGACGCAGACGCCGCACCTGCCCGGCGTCCCATACAGGCCCCTTCCTCGCCATGACTGCCCTATTTTACACGGAACCGTGTAGCCGTTTCAAGGGACTGCCCGAAGGCAGCCCGGCAGCAGCGCCTCCACACCCCCACCCTGCCCGTCGGCGGCATTCCGCCCGGCCAGGGGCCCGGCCGGGGCAGGGGGCCGACGGGCGCTATTGACACACGGGGCCGGGGGGCATATGCTGCAGCGTGTGATGGGAGAGGCGCGTAGCTTCTGCCCTCTGCGACGACGCGTCCGACGCGGCGGCGGGGGGCTTTAGCGCGCCTTCGGCCCGATAGTACTCGAGCGAGACGTGTCTAAGGCCCCACCTGCCAGCGGTGGGGCCTCGCCTTTTTGTCGGGAGGTCGCAGCCATGTTCAAGATCGGCATCCTGGGAGTCACAGGCTACGCCGGCGCCGAGCTGGCCCGCATCCTGCGCCTCCACCCTCAGGCCAGGGTGGTCTCGGTGACGGGGAGGTCGGCGGCGGGCAGGCCGCTGGCGCAGGTGTTCCCTCACCTGGCCTGCTACGACCTGACGGTCCGGGAGGAGCTGGACGACGGGGTGGACGTGGTCTTCTCGGCCCTGCCCCATGCTGCCAGCGCCGAGGCCCTCCTGCCGTACGTCCGTGCCGGGCTGCCCGTCATCGACCTGTCGGCCGACTTCCGCCTGCGGGATCCCCAGGAATACGCCCGTTGGTACGGCCTCCAGCATCCGGCGCCGGAGCTTCTGGAGCGCTCCGTCTATGGCCTCACCGAGCTGAACCGCGAGGCCCTGCGCTCGGCCCAGGTGGTGGCCAATCCGGGCTGCTACCCCACCGCCGCAGTGCTGGCCCTGGCTCCCGCCCTGAGGGCCGGCATCGTCGAGCCAGACGCGGTGGTGGACGCCAAGTCGGGCATCTCGGGAGCGGGTCGCACCCTGGCCCTCTCTTACCACTATTCCGAGGCCAACGAGAGCGTGGCCGCCTACGGCCTGGGGGGGCACCGTCACCAGCCGGAGATGGTCCAGGAGCTGGCCCGCCTCTCGCCCGAGGGCACCCGTCCCCGCCTCACCTTCGTCCCTCACCTCGTGCCCATGACTAGGGGCATCCTCTGCACGTGCTATGCCCCCCTCCGCCCGGGGGCCTTGCCAGAGGGCGAGGCGGGCCGCCGCGCCCTCTGGGAGCTGTATCGCCAGTTCTACCGCGACGAGCCCTTCGTGCAGGTGGTGTCCGAGCCGCCCTCCACCAAGCAGACCCTGGGCAGCAACCTTTGTCTCGTCTACCCGACCCTGGACGAGGCGGCAGGCCGACTGGTGGCCGTCAGCGCCATCGACAACCTGGTGAAGGGGGCGGCCGGGCAGGCCGTCCAGAACATGAACGTGATGCTGGGCCTGCCCGAGACCATGGGGCTGGAGATGCCCGCCCTCTACCCCTGAAGGAGGCGGCCATGAGCGACGCGCTGCAAGTGCTGGAGTCGGGCACCGTCACCACCCCCAGGGGATTCGTGGCCGGTGCGGCCCACGCCGGCATCCGCTACAACCCCAGCAAGTACGACCTGGGCCTTCTCCTGTCCGAGGCGCCCTGTACCGCCGCTGCCGTCTACACCAGTAACCGCGTCCAGGCGGCCCCCCTGCTGGTGACCAGGGAGCACCTGGCCGACGGCCGCGCCCAGGCCATCATCGCCAACTCGGGCTGCGCCAACGCCGCCACCGGCGCCCGCGGCCTGGAAGACGCCCGCCAGATGGCCCGCCTGGCGGCCCGTCGCCTGGGCCTGTCGCCCCAGGACGTGGTGGTGGCATCCACTGGCGTTATCGGCACCTTCCTGCCCATGGAGAAGATCGCCCTGACCCTGGAGAGGATCGGCTTGAGCGCCGAGGGCGGCCGCGACTTCGCCCTGGCCATCATGACCACGGACACCCGTCCCAAGCACCTGGCTGTCCGCTTCGGCCCCTACGCCCTGGGCGGGGTAGCCAAGGGCGCCGGCATGATCCACCCCAACATGGCCACCATGCTCTGCTTCCTCACCACCGACGCCCCGGTGGCCCAGCCCTTCCTCCAGGAGGCGTTGCGGGCTGCGGTGGACGCCTCCTTCAATCTCATAGACGTGGACTCGGACACCAGCACCAACGACATGGCCGTGGTGCTGGCCAATGGCCTGGGCGGGGGAGAGGCCATCGACCACGGTCACCCCCTGGCCGGTGCCTTCCGAGAGGCGCTGACGCTGGCCTGCCAGCGCCTGGCCCGGGCCATGGTCCTGGACGCCGAGGGCGCCAGCCGCCTCATCGAGATGACCGTCGAGGGGGCGGCCTCCCTCCAGGACGCCCGCCGCGCCGCCCGCGAGGTGGTGCGCTCCCTGGGGGTGAAGACAGCGGTGAAGGGCGCCGACCCCAACTGGGGACGGGTGGTGGCCGCCCTGGGCAACTCGGGCTGCCAGCTGGCCTTGGACCGCCTCACCCTCTGGCTCCGGGACGGCGAGGGTGAGGATCTCTGCCTGTTCCGCCTGGGGGCGCCCCATCCCTTCGACGAGGCCCGCGCCCGTGCCCTCCTGCGCCAGCGGGAGGTCCGCTTCCGCGCCCACCTGGGCCTGGGCGAGGCGACAGCCGTAGCCTGGGGGTCCGACCTCACCGAGGACTACGTGCGCCTCAACAGCCTCTACACCACCTAGGGAAGGCAGCATGGACACGGTAGTGGTCAAGATAGGCGGTTCCACCCTGGGCGAGCACGACACCAGCCTGGACGACCTGGCCGCCCTCTGGCGCCGGGGCCTGCGGCCGGTGGTAGTTCACGGCGGCGGCGCCCTCATCTCCTCCTGGCTTTCGCGCCTGGGCGCCCCCGTCCGCTTCCACCGGGGGCAGAGGGTCACCGATGCCGAGGCCCTGCAGGTGGTGACGGCGGTGCTGGCGGGCCTGGTCAACAAGGAGCTGGTGGCGTCCCTCCAGAAACGGGGCGTCCCAGCCCTGGGCCTGTCGGGGGCCGACGGTGGCCTGCTGCGTGCCCGCGTCTTCGAGCCTGAGCTGGGGCTGGTGGGCGAGGTCACGGACGTGGACGCCGACTTGGTGCAGGCGCTCCTCGGAAAGGGGCTGCTGCCAGTGGTGGCCCCCATCGCCCTGGAGTGGGAGAGCGGGACAGCCAGCGGACGCCTGCTGAACGTCAACGCCGACCTGGCAGCGGGCGCGGTGGCCGCCGCCCTGGGTGCCCGCCTGCTGGTGCTGCTGACGGACGTCCCCGGCGTGCTGGACGACGAGGGAAGGGTGCGTCAGCGGCTGACGGCGGCCGAGGCGACTAGGCTGATGGAGGCGAGGGTCATCGACGGCGGGATGGTGCCCAAGGTGGAGGCCTGTCTGAGGGCGCGGGCGGCGGGCGTCGCCGCCATCATCGTCGACGGGCGCCAGCCGGGTGCCCTGCTGGCAGCGGTGGGCGGGCAGACGGTGGGCACCGTCGTCGAGTAGACTGGAGACAGCTTCCCCATGAAGGACTGGCGGGGCCTGGAAGCCCAGTTCATGTTCCCCCTCTTCCGGCGCCAGCCGGTGGTGCTGGTGCGGGGCGAGGGATGCTATGTCTGGGACGACCGCGGCCGCCGCTATCTCGATCTGGTGGCCGGCATCGCCACCGTCAGCCTGGGCCACTGCCACCCGGTGGTGGTGGAGGCCCTCACGGAGCAGGCCCGCACCCTGATGCACGTCTCCAACCTGTTCTACACGGTGCCGCAGGTGGAGCTGGCCGAACTCCTCTGCCGGGCATCGGGGATGGACCGCGCCTTCTTCTGCAACTCGGGGGCGGAGGCGGTGGAGGCGGCCATCAAGCTGGCCCGTCGCTGGGGCCGAGACCACCGTCGCGGCGCCTACGAGATCATCGTGGCCGAGGGGGCCTTTCACGGCCGCACCCTGGCCACGGTGGCGGCCAGCGGCGTGGAGCGCTACCGCGCCCCCTTCGAGCCGCTGCCGCCCGGCTTCGTGCGGGTGCCCTTCGGCGACGCCGACGCCGTCCGCCGCGCCACCACCGAGCGCACCGCTGCCGTGCTGCTGGAGCCGGTGCAGGGCGAGAACGGGGTCATCGTGCCGCCGCCCGATTACCTGCGGCGGGTGCGAGACTGGTGCCGCGAGGCTGGCATCCTGTTCATGCTGGACGAAGTCCAGACGGGGCTGGGGCGCTGCGGGGCCCTCTTCGCCCACCAGCTATACGATGCCCCACCCGACGTGATGGCCCTGGCCAAGGGGCTGGGCGGTGGCTTCCCCATCGGTGCACTGCTGGCCCGCGAGGGGGCTGCCGCCTTCGTGGCAGGCGACCACGGCTCTACCTTCGGCGGCAACCCCCTGGCCTGCAGGGTGGCCTGCCGGGTCGTGGGCTACATGCTGGAAGAGGATCTGCCGGGGCGGGCCGCCGAGTTGGGGCGCTTTCTGTCCGAGCGCCTCTCGGCCCTGGCCGACCGCCACCCCCTGGTGCGGGAGGTGCGGGGGCTGGGCCTCCTCTGGGCGGTGGAGTTCACCCGGGACGCCGCCGAGCAGGCGGTGGCCCTCTCCCTGGAAGAGGGCCTGCTGGTGAACAACGTCCGTCCCAACGCGCTGCGACTGATGCCGCCCCTGACCATCGCCCGCGAGGAGCTGGAGTGGGCGGTGGCGGCCCTGGACAGGGTCATCGGCCGCATCGAGTCCCAGATGGAGTGCTGAAAGATGGGCGAGAAGGTGGTGCTGGCCTATTCGGGCGGACTGGACACCTCGGTGGCCGTCCGCTGGCTGAAGGAGGAGCGGGGCTACGACGTCATCGCCCTGACGGTGGACGTGGGCATGGACCGGGACCGCGAGACGCTCCAGTCCCGGGCCCTGGCCGCCGGCGCCGAGAAGTTCGTGTGGAGGGACGCGCGGGAGGCCTTCCTGAGGGAGTACGCCTTTCGCGCCCTCCGCGCCGGGGCCGTCTACCAGGGGCACTACCCGCTGGCCACAGCCCTCTCCCGCCCCCTCATCGCCCGCCTGCTGGTGGACGTGGCACGGGAGGAGGGGGCGAGGGCGGTGGCCCATGGCTGCACCGGGAAGGGCAACGACCAGGTGCGCTTCGACGTCTCGGTACAGGCCCTGGCGCCCGACCTGCGCATCGTGGCGCCGGTGCGGGAATGGGACATGGACCGGGAGCGGGAGATCGAATACGCCCAGCGCCACGGCATCCCCGTGCCCGTTACCAGGGCCAGCCCCTATTCGGTGGACGTGAACCTGTGGGGACGCTCGGTGGAGTGCGGCCCCCTGGAGGACCCCTGGCAGGAGCCGCCCGAGGACGCCTTCGAGTGGACTCGGCCCCTCGACCGGACGCCCGACGCCCCCGCCTACGTGGAGGTGACCTTCGAGCAGGGGGTGCCGGTGGCCCTGGACGGCCGCGAGATGGGGCCGGTGGAGCTGGTCTCGGCCCTGAACGCCCTGGCCGGCGAGCACGGCGTGGGGCGCATAGACATGCTGGAGGACAGGCTGGTGGGCATCAAGTCGCGGGAGGTCTACGAGGCGCCGGCGGCGGTAGCCCTGCTGGCCGCCCACGAGGCCCTGGAGCAGATGACCCTCTCCCGCGACCAGCGCCGCTTCAAGGCGCGGGTGGCCCAGGAGTACGCCGAGCTGGTCTACAACGGCCTCTGGTTCAGCCGCCACCGCCAGGACCTAGACGCTTACGTGGCCTCCACTCAGCGCCATGTGACAGGGACGGTGCGACTGAAGCTGCACAAGGGGCGGGCGGTGGCCGTGGGCAGGAAGTCGCCCCGCAGCCTCTACGACTTCTCCCTGGCCACCTACGAGGCAGGGGACGCCTTCGACCACCGGGCCTCGCCCGGCTTCATCCACATTTGGGGCCTGCCGGTGCGGGTACAGGCCCAGGCCCAGCCCCTGGAGGAGGGGGAGGACGTGGGCGGGGAACAGGGACAGCATTGAGCCATCGCTGGGCCCTGCCGGTCGGGACCCTCGTCCTCCTGGCGCTGGTGGTGGCGGGCTGCGGCACCCCTTCCGCTCCCGTGACGGGCGGCCCGACGCCCACCCCCGCGCCGACGTTGGGCCCCTCGCCGACGTCGCCGTCCGCCGCGGTCCCCAGCCCGACGCACGTGCCCGGACCGACGCCGTCCCCTGCTGCTGCCGCCGCAGCCCCGGCGCCCTCGCCCACACCGGTGCCGGGTGGCAGCGCCAGGGTAGTCAGCCGCGGCAACCCGGCCCGGCGCATGGTCGCCCTGACCTTCGACGCCGGCGCCGACACCGGCTATGCTGCCCGCATCCTCGACACCCTGCATGCCAACGGCATCCGCGCCAGCTTCGGCATCACCGGGCGCTGGGCGGAGCAGAACCCCGACCTGGTGCGGCGAATGGTGGCCGAGGGACACCACCTCATCAACCACACCTACAGCCACGATTCCTTTACGGGACGCTCTACCGGCCGCCCACCCATGACGCAGGCCCAGCGCTGGCAGGAGCTGGACCGGACGGAGGAGATCGTGCAGCGACTGACCGGCGCCAGCACCAGGCCCTACTTCCGTCCTCCCTATGGCGATTACGACGCCTCGGTCAACGCCGACATCTATGCCCGTGGCTACCTTTACAACGTCACATGGACCGTCGACTCCCAGGGCTGGGCCGGCCTGCCGGCCCAGGAGATCGTGCAGCGCTGCCTGTCGCTGGCGCAGCCGGGGGCCATTTACGTCTTCCATGTCGGATCGGCGTCGCAGGACGCCCTGGCCCTCCAGGCCATCATCGACGGGCTCCGCCGGGAGGGCTACAGCTTCGACACCGTGCCCGAGGTCATCGCCCCCTGAGGCAGCGCTTCCCGCAAGAGCCGCGCGGCGCTATAGTCGAACTCGAGGGCCAGCACAGCGACGCACTATGGGCATAAAGGCCGTCCTCTTCGACCTGGGCGACACCCTCTGGCACTTCCCCAACATGCCGCCCCAGGAGGTGGTACGGGCCGAGACGGTGGCCCGCATCCGCCGCCTGCTGCAGCGCTGGGGCCACTCCATGGACGGCGACCGCTACTTCCTGGGCCGCGACATCCGCCTGGCAGTGGAGGAGGCCACCGAGAGGGCCTTCTGGGGCGACCTGAAAAGCCCCGACTACCCCGAGCTGTGCCGACAGGTGGCCGCCCGCCACGGCCTGGAGCTGACCCGCGAGCAGGCAGAGGAGCTTTGGGACACATGGAACTTGGGCGGCAGGTTCCTGGGGCGCCAGCTTTTCCCCGATGTCATCCCCACCCTGGAGCAGCTCAAGGCGAGGGGCTTCCGTCTAGGGGCCGTGACCAACCGCGGCTGGTCGGGCCCGCGCTTCTGGCGAGAGCTGGACGACCTGGGGCTGGCGCCTTTCTTCGAGACGGTGGCCGTCTCCTGCGAGGTGGGCTACCTGAAGCCCCACCCCCGCATCTTCCAGGTCGCCCTGGAGGACATGGGCCTGCGGCCGGAGGAGACAGCCATGGTGGGCGACAGCCTCCGCGCCGACGTGGCCGGGGCCAGGGCCCTGGGCATGCTGGCCATCTGGCGGCGCCCGCCCAGGGACGAGCCGGTGGAGGAGACGGCCGACCGCCCCCAGGACGATGGCGAGGTGGCCCCGGACTACACCATCGACTCCATCGCCCAGTTGCTGGAGCTGCCCCCGCTCCAAGAGTAGCATCGGGGTGGCCGAGGTTGTGCTAAACTGGTGTCGCTTGAGCGAGGGCGTTGACGATGAAAGAGGGCCGGTTGCCCAAGGTGCCCATTGAAGAGCTGGGGCCGGTCGTTCAGACGGCCCTGGGACACGTCCCTTGCCTCCTCACCCGTGCCGGTCGGCCGGTGGCCGTCGTGGTGCCCGTAGCCCTGGACGCTGAGGGGGCCGAGGTGGAGGCCCTGACCTCGGCCGGAGCAGTGCTGCAGGCGTGGCTGTCCTCGTGCCGCGAGCGAGGGATCGGCGAGGAGAGGGGCCTTCACGCCCTGGAGAAGGTGGCCCGCGTCCTGAGCGACGTCGCAGGCTAGGGTGCGCCACCTGGTCCTGGATGCCAACGTCTTGGTAGAGCTGCTTGCCTGGTTCCTGCGTCACGCCGTAGCGCTGCGCCTGGGTGTGGCTCCGCCTCCGCCCACCAAGGTAGTGAACGTGTGGCGGCGCGCCGTATCCGCGGGCGTGTTGCCCTGCGCCCCCGAGCACGCCCTCCGCGAATTGCTGCACGTGCGCTACTTGCAGTCCAGGGCTGCTGACGTGCTCCGGCGTGACCTGGGGGTGGACGAGACCACCGCGGCCCGACTGGCCCAGGATCTGCTCAGGGGCTTGATCGAGGAGGTGTTGCCGGCGCTGGTCTGGATATGTCCGGAACCTGTCTATGCCGCTCACATGGCCAAGGCCCGCGCCAGGGCGGTCCCCGCTGACGACGTGCCCTATTTCGCGCTGGCAATGGCTTTGGACGCGCCTATCTGGACCAAGAACATGACCGACCTGGCAGGACGCGGGCACCCGGTTTGGACCACGGCCTACGTTCATCTCGCCTTCGGGGAAGGGTGAGCGGTCGGCTGGCATTGGCCGGAAGGGGCGCTGGCCGGCTATATTAGGGCCAGGATGACCTCTGAGCAGCCTCCCCAGAGCCCCACCGCCCAGGGCCTCGACCCCAGGGCGCTGGCCTACTCTGTCTCCATCCAACACGACCGCCGCCTCTACCGTTACGACATCGCCTGCTCGTTGGCCCACATTCGCATGCTGGCCCGCCAGGGCATCGTCCCACAGGCAGAGGCCGAGGCCATCGCCAATGCCCTGCAGGAGATACAGCAAGAAATAGAGTCGGGGGCCTTCCCCTTCCGCGAGGAGCTGGAGGACATCCATCTCAACATCGAGGCCCGCCTCTACGAAAAGGTGGGCGAGACGGCGGGCTGGCTGCACACCGCCCGCTCCCGCAACGACCTCATCGCCACCGACCTGCGCCTGTTCGTCATGGACGCCTGCCGGGAGGGTGCCGCCGCCGTCCGACGCCTGCAGAGGGCCTTCGTGGCCCTGGCCGAGGCCCACCTGGACGTGGCCATGCCGGGCTACACCCACCTGCAGCACGCGCAGCCTGTCCTCCTCTCCCACCATCTGATGGCCTATTTCTGGATGCTGGAGCGCGACCGGGGGAGGCTGCTGGACTGCCACCAGCGGGCCGACGAGCTTCCCCTGGGAGCCGGTGCCCTGGCGGGGGTCCCCTACCCCATAGACCGCGACTTCCTGGCGCGAGAGCTGGGCTTCAGCCGCATCTCTCCGAACTCCGTGGACGCCGTATCCAGCCGCGACTTCGTGGTGGAGTTCATCGCTGCCGCCGCTACCTGCCTGGTGCACCTCTCGCGCCTGGCCGAGGAGATAGTCCTCTGGGCCAGCCCCGAGTTCGGCTTCATCGAGCTGCCGCCCGCCTTCGCCACCGGCTCCTCCATCATGCCGCAGAAGCGGAACCCGGACCTGGCCGAACTGGCCCGGGCCAAGGCGGCCCGCGTCTCCGGGCACCTGGCGGCCATGCTCGCCCTGCTGAAGGGCCTCCCGCTGGCCTACGACCGCGACCTGCAGGAGGACAAGGTGCCCCTGTTCGAGTCGGCCGATGCCCTGCTGGGCACCCTGGAGGTGTTCGCGGCCATGCTGCCCGCCCTGCGCTTCCGTCGCGAGCGGCTGGAGGCGGCCGCTGCCGACCCCTTCCTATTGGCCACGGACCTGGCCGACTACCTGGTGCGCAAGGGGGTGCCCTTCCGCCGCGCCTATCAGGCGGTGCGGGAGCTGGTGGCCCACGCCCAGGCCCAGGGCAAGGGACTGAGGGAGCTATCGCTGGAGGAATACCGGCGCTTCGACCCCCACTTCGGCGAGGACGCCCTGAAGCTGGACGCCCGCGGGGCCATCGAGGCGCGGGACGTGCCCGGCGGCACCGCCAGCGGCCGCGTGCGGGAGGCCATCGCCAGGGCGAAGGCGCTGCTGGAGCAAGGCCCGTGAGACAGGTGAAGCTGGCGCCTTCCATCCTCTCGGCCGACTTCGCCCGCCTGGGCGACCAGGTGCGGGAGGCAGAGGCGGCGGGGGCCGACCGCATCCACATAGACGTCATGGACGGTCGCTTCGTGCCCGTCATCAGCATGGGGTTGCCCGTCGTGGAGGCCGTGCGACGCGTCACCCGCCTGCCCCTGGACATCCACCTCATGGTCGTGGAGCCGGAGCGCCACATCGAGGCGTTCATGGAGGCTGGAGGAGACATCATCAACGTGCACGTGGAGGCGGCCACCCATCTGCACCGCATCGTGCAGCAGGTCAAGGCACGGGGACGACTGGCCGGCGTCTGCCTCAACCCGGGCACCCCTCTCAGCGCCATCGAGGAGCTGTTGCCCATCGTCGACCAGGTGATGGTCATGAGCGTGGACCCGGGCTATGCCGGCCAGCCCTTCATCGAGGCAGCCCTGGGGAAGGTGCGGCGGCTGCGTCGCCTGCTGGACGGGTTGGGGCTGGACGTGGAGATCGAGGTAGACGGAGGAGTCAACCCCGAGAACGCGCCCCGCTGTGTGGCGGCGGGAGCGACAGCGCTGGTGGCCGCTTCGGCCGTCTTCAACGACCGGGCGTCGGTGGCCCAGAACATGGCCCGTCTGCGGGCCGCCCTGGCCGAGCTCCAGCCCTAGGCGCTCTGCTCGATGCGCGGACAGTAGCAGGGGCAGTCGTCCTGGGCCTCCAGGCTGTCCCAGTCGTCCAGGAGCCGACGCAGGCGGTCGCGCAGCGCCGTCAGTGCCCGCATCTCCTCCTCCACGCGCTGCAGGCGGCGCTCTAGGAGCAGCCGGGCATCGTCGCAGCGACAGCCCTGGGCCAGCAGGTCGCGTATGTCACGCAGGGACAGCCCCAGCTCCCGCGCCCGCCGCACGAAGCGCAGGCGTCGAAGGTCGTCTTCACTGTATAGGCGGTACCCGCCCTCGCTCCTGGGCGGCGATGGCAGCAGCCCCAACGATTCGTAGAAGCGGACGGTCCGCGGGCTCACGCCGGCCCGTCTTGCCAGCTCGCCGATGACCATGGCGCCCATGCTATCCCCTCCGGGGGCCAGCCCCCGTGATCAGGTCGCCCCCTGCAGCTCAGCAACAATCGGGAGGGCAGTCGGGGCAGCAGGGGTCGGCCGTCGCGTCCAGCTCGCCCGAGCGGACGGCCGCCACCAGCCGCTCCCACTCCTGGCGCGTCAGGCGCACCTGGTTCCCCTCCTCGCCGATGAGCACCCGGTCGGGGTAGATGGCCACTTCCGGGCAGGCTTCGCAGTCCGGACACAGGCTGTAGCGCACCACAGGCTGCATATCGCCACCTCCCTGGCGTCGGTCTCGAGAGGGCTGGCCCCGCTGCCGACGCTACACCTTCCAGCGACGGCAAGGTCAAGGGGGCTAGAGGCTGGCGGTCTTCTTCAGGAGGGCGCTGAGGCAGGAGGTGCAGACCTTCAGTTTCTGGGGCCGTCCATCGATGACGAGGGTCTTCTTCTGGACGTTGGCCTTGAAGATACGGGAGGTCTTGGGAGCGCGCCGCTCCCAGCGGCCCGAGTGCTGGTGGCGTATGTTACGCCCGAAGCGGGTGCCTTTGCCACAGAGCTGACACTTGGCCACCCTCGATCCCTCGCTTTACCCTTCTTCGGCCCCTTGCTAGAATGCGCAAGTGGTATCCTACCACCCCCGCAGGCCAAGGGCAAGGTGAAGCGCCACGGGCAGCCGCAGGGAGCGACGGCGAGGAACGGGCGGTGAGGCCACCGCCGTTGCTTCCCTTTCCGCGTCGGACCTGTTCCGCGCCCTGCGAGCAGCCGTCCAGCGCTTCGAGGGTCAGGTAGAGGCCCTCAACGCCATCAACGTATATCCTGTCCCCGACGGCGACACGGGCACCAACATGCTCCTCACCCTGCGGGCCACGCTGGAGGAGGCAGCCCGCCTCGACCCCGAAGGCCGGGACATCCCCGTGGGCGAGCTGATGGAGGCGCTGGCCCGTGGCGCCCTGATGGGCGCCCGCGGCAATTCCGGCGTCATCCTCTCCCAGATGGTGCGGGGGCTGGCCCGGGCAGCTGCGGGCGCCACCCAGCTGGACGCCCCCACTCTGGCAGCGGGGCTGGAGGAGGCGGCGAGGCTGGCCTACCAGGCCGTCGCCAACCCCAAAGAGGGCACCATGCTGACGGTGGCGCGCGAGACGGCCGCCGCTGTCCGCTCCCTGGTAGACGACGGCGAGAAGGACCTGGTGACCCTCTTCACCGCCGCCGCCCACAAGGCCAGGGAGACGGTGGACCGCACCCCCGAGATGCTGCCCGTGCTGGCCGAGGCCGGCGTGGTGGACGCGGGCGGACAGGGGCTGTGGGTGCTGCTGGACTCCTTCGCCCGCTGCCTGCGGGGCGAGTCTCTGGAGGAAGCGCCAGCTCTGGCCCCCGCCCACGTGCAACGCGACTGGCTCTCCCACACACAGGAGATGCATGCCGCCGAGCCCTCTCTCTACGGCTACTGCACCCAGTTCCTGGTGGAGGGGCAGGGGCTGGAGCCGGAGACCATCCGCGCCCGTCTGGAGCAACTGGGCGATTCGGTGGTGGCCGTGGGAGACGAGCGCCTGGTGCGCGCCCACGTCCACACCAACGACCCCGGAGGCGCGATACGCATCGGCACCGACGTCGGCGAGCTTCTGGAAGTGCGCATCGAGAACATCCGTCAGCAGGCGGGGCAGTTCTTCCAGCTCCAGGAGTCGCTCCAGCCCACGGCGGCGGTGGTGGCCGTAGCCCCGGGCGACGGCCTGGCCCAGACCCTCCGCAGCCTGGGGGCCATCGTGGTGAGCGGCGGCCCCACCATGAACCCCAGCGCCGGGCAACTGCTGGACGCCATCGAATCGGCGCCCGCCCAGGAGGTCATCCTCCTCCCCAACGACAAGAACATCCTGCTGGCTGCCCGTCAGGCAGCCGAGATGTCCAGCAAAAAGGTGGCGGTGCTGGAGACCGTATCGGTCCCCCAGGGCATCGCCGCCGTCCTCGCCTTCGGCCCCAGCCGCGACCTAGAGGACAACGTCCAGGCGATGCAGGAGGCGGCGGCGGCCGTGCGCACCATCGAGGTCACCCGCTCGGTTCGGGACGTGCGCATCGGCGACCTGGAAGTGCGCGAGGGGGACTACATAGCCCTGGTGGACGGAGAGCTGAAGGTGAAAGCCGCCAGTGCCGAGGAGGCCCTGCACCGCGCCCTGGACCTGCTGGACGGCAGCGAAGGCCTCCTGACCCTGTATTACGGCGCAGAGGTCACGGCCCAGGAGGCGGAGGCCCTGGCCCAGGAGTTGGGGCGAGAGCGCCCTGGCCTGGAGGTGGAGGTGGTCTACGGCGGCCAGCCCCACTACCCATACCTGGCCTCCCTGGAGTAGGACATTCCCCGGGTCAGGCCCGTCCAGCAGGGGCGGCCTCCCTCCGTCGCCTGGCAGCGGCGGCGACACGCCTGGGGGATGGCGGCCGGAGGGCCTGCTGCTTCGCGTTGACACTCCCCCTGCGGGGGGTCTACACTCTTGGCGAGTGCCCTCCACAGACACCTTCGCTTCGGACAGGGTGAAAGCATGTCTGCCGACCAGCAGCCCCAGAACAAGCAGGAATGGCTGGAGAGGGTCTACAGGCCCTCTGTAGAACGCTTCCCCGAGCGTGACGACCCCATGGAGACGTCCTACGGTCGTCCCGTGGGACCCCTCTACGCCCCCGAAGACATGGACGGTTGGGACTACCGTGAGAAGCTGGGCTACCCGGGCCTCTTTCCCTTCACCCGTGGCATCCAGCCCAGCATGTACCGGGGCCGGCTCTGGACCATGCGCCAGTACGCCGGCTACGGCGACGCCGAGGAGACCAACGCCCGCTTCCATTACCTGCTGGAGAACGGACAGACGGGGCTGTCGGTGGCCTTCGACCTGCCCACCCAGATCGGCTACGACTCGGACGACCCCATGGCCGAAGGCGAAGTGGGCAAGGTGGGGGTCGCCATCTCCTCCCTGGCCGACATGGAGCTGCTCTTCCGCGGCATACCCCTGCAGAAGGTCACCACCTCCATGACCATCAACGCCACCGCCGCCATTCTGCTGGCCATGTATGTCGCGGTGGCCAAGAAGCAGGGGGCCGATCTGCGCCAGATAGGCGGCACCATCCAGAACGACATCCTCAAGGAATACATCGCCCGGGGCACCTACATCTTCCCGCCAGGCCCATCCCTGCGCCTCATCACCGACGTCTTCGCCTGGTGCAAGGACCACCTGCCCAGCTGGAACACCATCTCCATCTCGGGCTACCACATCCGCGAGGCGGGCTCGACAGCGGTGCAGGAGGTGGCCTTTACCTTCGCCAACGCCATCGCCTACGTGCAGGCGGCCATAGACCGCGGTCTGCAGGTGGACGAGTTCGCCCCCCGCCTCTCCTTCTTCTTCGCCGCCTACACCAACGTGCTGGAGGAGGTAGCCAAGTTCCGGGCGGCCAGGCGTCTGTGGGCGCGCATCATGAAGGAGCGCTTCGGGGCCAGGGACCCACGCTCGATGATGCTGCGCTTCCACACCCAGACCGGTGGCGCCACCCTCACCGCACAGCAGCCCCTCAACAACGTGGTGCGAGTCACCCTGCAGGCCCTGGCGGCGGTGCTGGGCGGCACCCAGTCCCTGCACACCAACTCGTGGGACGAGGCCCTGGCCCTGCCCAGCGAGGGAGCAGTGCAGCTGGCCCTGCGCACCCAGCAGATACTGGCCTACGAGTCGGGAGCGGCCGACGTCATCGACCCCCTGGGCGGCTCGTATTACGTCGAAAAGCTCACCGACGAGATCGAGGAGGAGGCCCAGCGCTACATCAACCGCATCGACGACATGGGCGGCGCCCTGGCCGCCATCGAGATGGGCTTCCAGCAGCGGGAGATCCAGGAGGCTGCCTGGCGCTACCAGCAGATGGTCGACAGCGGCCGCCGCGTCGTGGTGGGCGTTAACCGTTTCCGCACCGACGACGAGGAGCCGCCCAAGGACATCCTGAGGGTGCGGCCAGAGGTGGTCCAGCGGCAGCTGGAGCGCCTGCGCCGGGTCAGGGAGGAGCGGGACAACGGCAAGGTCCAGCACCTGCTGGGTGTCCTGGAGGAGGCGGCCCGTTCCGACGCCAACCTGATGCCCGTCATCATCGAATGCGTGGAGAACTACGTCACCCTGGGCGAGATCTGCCGTGTGCTGCGGCGGGTCTTCGGCGAGCAGAAGGAGTTCATGGTCTTCTAGGGGGCGGCGTGGGCAGGCAGGAGCTGGTCCAGCAGGTGGAGCAGGGGTTCCAGGAGCTGCTGCAGGCCGTCGAGGGCCTCAGCGACGAGGCCGCCACCCGCGTGTGGTACGGCACATGGAGCGTCCGCGACATCATGGCCCACATCGCGGGCTGGCACCGTGAGATGGCCTCCGCCCTGCAGCGAGTGGCCCGGGGCGAACGGCCCACTCCCGAAGGAGTGGACTACTCCGATGCCGACGCCTGGAACGCCCGCTTCGCCCAGGCCCATGCCGATACGCCATGGCCCCAGATGCTGCAGGAGCTGCGGGCGAGCAAGGACGCCCTCCTTGCCACCGCCCGCCAGGTGCCCGAGGACCGCTTCGAAGAGGGGCGGGTGGCCTACCGCATCCTGCACAACGCCGCCATCGACCACTACCGAGAGCACATACCAGCCATCCTGGAATGGCGACGGAGGGAAGGGCTTTGATCCAGAAGGTGCACCACGTGGGCATCGCTGTCCGCGACCTGGAGGCTGCCCTGCGCTTCTATCGCGACCTGCTGGGGCTGCACGTCCACCAGCAGGCGGTGGTGGAGGAGCAGGGGGTGAAGGCCGCCCTGCTGACTGTGGGCGAGAGCGAGATCGAGCTGCTGGAACCCACCGGCCCCGATACCCCGGTGGGGCGGTTCCTGGCCCGCCGCGGCGAAGGCCTGCACCACCTCTGCTTCCAGACCGATGATGTGGCCCGCGAGCTGGAGGCCCTCAAGGCCAAGGGCGTAGAGCTGGTGGACCGGGAGCCGCGCCGCGGGCTGGCGGGACTCGTCTGCTTCCTGCATCCCCGTGCCCACCACGGCGTGCTGGTGGAGCTCACACAGCCGAGGGACTGAGCCATGGCCGTGCGCAGACTTCGAGAGGTGCTCATCGGCGCCCAGGAGGTGGACGCCGCCCTGGAAACCTACCGCGCCAACCTGGGCCTGCAGGTCATGGGCTGCGCCGAGGGAGAAGAAGGGCATGTCCACGTGGGCGAGACGACCCTGGTCATCCTGCGGCCCGACATAGCCGCAGGTCGCCTCCCCGGCATCGACCCGGCCGAGGGGATGCTCGCCATCTCTCTGGAGGTGGACGACCTGGACGGCATGGTGGCCCGCCTGCGCCGCGCAGGCGTCCAGGTCACGGACCCCGCCCCCGGACACGAAGAGGGAACACGGATAGCCCGGGTGGCGCCCGAGCACGCCGGCGGCGCCCCCTTGCTGCTGGTGGAGCGCCCCTGAGGGGCACCGACGTCGGCTGGGCGGGGGCGCCGTGCAAGGGGTGCCCCTGAACGTGTAACATATGAGCCGGACACCGTTTTAGCGAGGTCGTCGGAGATGGCCCATGAGCGCAAGGTGAAGATCGTCATCGCCAAGCCCGGCCTGGACGGGCACGACCGCGGCGCCAAGGTGGTGGCCCGCGCCCTGCGCGACGCCGGCTTCGAGGTGGTATACACCGGCATCCGCCAGACCCCCGAGATGATCGCAGAGACAGCCCTTCAGGAGGACGCCGACGCCGTGGGCCTCTCCATCCTGTCCGGCGCTCACCTAGAGCTGTTCCCGCGAGTAGTGGAGGAGCTGAAGAAGCGGGGACTGGACGACATCGTCCTCTTCGCCGGGGGCATCATACCCCAGGAGGACGTGCCCGAGCTGGAGAAGCTGGGCTTCAAGGCCATCTTCGGGCCTGGCACCCCCACCACCGAGATAGTGGAATGGGTGCGCAACAATGTCCGCCCCCGCGGGGCGGGAGTGAGGCCTTGAACCAGACCGTCGCGGAGCTGGTGGAGAGGGCCCTCGCGGGCGACCGCCGCAGCCTCAGCCGACTCCTGAGCCTGGTAGAGAACGGCTACCCCGAAGGCCGCGAGGCCTTGCGCCTCCTCTACCCTCGCAGCGGCCGCGCCCACGTGGTGGGCATCACCGGCGCTGCCGGCTCCGGCAAGAGCACCCTCATCTACGCCCTGGTCCAGGAGATGCGCCGACGCGGCCGCAGCGTGGGGGTGGTGGCGGTGGACCCGACCAGCCCCTTCACCCAGGGCGCTCTGCTGGGCGACCGCGTGCGCATGCAGTCCCTCACCTCCGACCCCGGGGTGTTCATCCGCAGCATGGCCAGCCGGGGCGCCCTGGGGGGCCTGGCCCCTGCCACCATGGACGTGGCCACCGTGTTGGACGCCTGCGGCATGGACGTCATCGTCATCGAGACAGTCGGGGCGGGGCAGGACGAGGTCCAGGTCATGGACGCAGCCCATACGGTGCTGGTGGTGACCGTCCCCGGCACCGGCGACGAGGTGCAGGCCATCAAGGCCGGCATCCTCGAGATCGCCCATATCCTGGTGGTCAATAAGGCAGACCTGCCCCGGGCCGATATCCTGGCGAACCAGCTAGCCGAGTTCGTGAACCTGGACAAGGACGACGGCTGGCGGGTCCCCGTCGTGCGGACGGTGGCCATCCGCGGCGACGGTGTAGTCGAGCTGGCCGACGCCATCGAGGCCCACCGCCGCCACCTGGAGACGGCTGCCGCCACGGAACAGGCGCTGCGCGAGCGGGCCCGTCGCCGCCTCATGTATGCCCTCTTCGGACACCTGTGGGAGGAGGCCCTGCGCCTGGCCAAGGAGGACGGCAGGCTGGAGGAGATGGTAGCGGCGGTGGCCCGGCGAGAGCTGGACCCCTACACGGCAGCCCGCCGCCTGGCCGAAAGGCCATCGTCTCCGGCCCGCTGACGTCGGCGGCGGCCTGAGGCGCCCGCCATGGACGCCAACCTGTCCCCCTCTCATCCCTGGCAGTTGCTCCCGCCCCAGACAGACGCCCTGGAGGTGAGCGGCGTCCCCGTGCATTTGGCCGGCATCGCCTTCGGCGTTGCCATCCTGGCCTACTCCCTCGTCAACGCCATCGAGATCGCCGTGGTGGGGGCCAACCGCATCCGCATCCGTCACCTGATGGAGCAGGGGAGCCGGTCGGCGGCCGCTCTTTACCGGCTGCAGCAGGCCAAGGAGCGCTTCTTCACCCTCATCGTCGTTCTCCAGAACCTGTCGGTGGTGGTGGCCTCCACCGCCGGCAGCTTCATCGCCGCTCAGGCTGTGGGAGGGGTGTGGGGCCTCGCCCTGGGCACGGGGGTCATGACGGTGGGTCTGGCCATGCTGGGAGAGGTCCTGCCCAAGGTGCTGGCCGCCCACGCCGGCGACCGCTTCCCCCTACTGATGGCCCGGCCGGTGGCGGCCCTCCTCTGGCTGCTGAGGCCGATAGTGGTGCCCCTGGCCGCTGCCCCCGCCTTCATCTCGCGGCTGCTGCTGGGCCAGAGGATGGGCGTCACACCTACCGTCACCGAGGCGGAGCTGCGCACCCTCATCGACATCGCCGCCGAAGAAGAGGCGGTGGAGGAGCGCCAGGCCGAGCTGCTGGAGCGGGTGTTCCGCTTCGGCGAGCGACGGGTGCGGGAGGTGATGGTGCCTCGCACCGAAGTGGTCTGGCTGGAACGGGGGACGACGGTACGCCAGTTCTACGGCATCTTCGTGGACAGGCCCCACAGCCGCTTCCCCGTCTATGAGGGTTCGGTGGACAATGTGGTAGGCATCGTCAATATCAAGGATGTGCTCAAGGGGCTGGCCCAGGAGGAGCTAAGCCCCGATAGCCCCATCGACTGGTGCATGCGCCCTGCCCTGTTCGTGCCCGAGAGCAAAAGGGTGGGAGACCTCTTCTGGGAGATGCAACGCTCCGGCCAGCAGATGGCGGTGGTGGTGGACGAGTTCGGCGGCACCGCCGGTGTCGTCACCCTGGAGATGCTGCTGGAGGAGCTGGTGGGCGTGGTCAGCGACGAACTGCGGCCCGCCCAGCAGGAGTTCGTGACCGTGGACGAGCGCACCTACCGCCTGGACGGGGGCATGTCCATCGATGACGCCAACCAGGAGCTGGGCCTCGACCTGCCGGAAGGCGACTACGAGACGGTGGCCGGCTTCGTCCTGGATTATCTGGGCCACGTTCCCCGCCAGGGAGAGCAGTTCGTCTACAACGGCCTGCGCATCACCGTCACCCGCATGTCGGGGCGCAAAATAGAGGAGGTGACGGTGACCAAGCTGGGCACCACTCCCGGGCAGGAGGGGAGTCCGTGACCGTCCAGAGGCTGCGCGCCACCTTCGTGCGGGGCGAGAGCGTGAAGTTCATCACCCACCTGGACCTGATGCGCTACTGGGAGCGCGCCCTGCGGCGGGCTGATATCCCCCTCGCCTACTCGGGCGGGAACAACCCGACCCCTCGCATCTCCCTCGCCTCGCCGCTGCCGGTGGGCGTCACGTCCTCGGGCGAGCTGATGGACGTCTACCTGACGCGACGGGTGGCGCTGCGCGACTTCCTGCGCCAGGTCAACGCCCAGGTGGTGCCGGGCACTGAGGTGGTGGCGGTGCGAGAAGTGGGGCTGCGGGCCCCCGCCCTCCAGACCCAGGTGCGGTGGGCCGAATACCAGGTCCAGGTAGAGGCGGAGGGGCGCGACAGGGCCGAGGTGGAGGAGGCCATCGCTGCCTTGCTGGCGGCCGACTCCATCCCCTGGCAGCACCTGCGCCAGGGACAGGTACGCCGCTACGACCTGCGCGCCCTCGTCTATGACCTGTGGCTGGAGGAGGAACAGGACGGTGCCTTCCTTCTGGGCATGCGCCTGCGCACCGATCAGCAGACGGCCGGACGGGCCGAGCAGGTCACGGCCGCCCTGGGCTTTCGCCGCCCGCCCCGGCGCGTCCATCGCGTGCGCCTGTTCCTGGACGAGAGGCCGCAGATAGTGCGGCCATTGCGGGCCTGAACCCCAGTCCCAGAAGACGGCATCGTTTATAATGGGTGCGAAGGAGGGCGAAGGCGCATGCGCCTGGCGGTGGGAAGCGACGAGCGGACTCCTCTCACCGACTATGTGGTGGAGGAGCTACAGCGGCGTGGCTTCGAGCTTCGACTGGTAGGGCCCCTGGCAGGGCAAGACCTGCAGTGGGCCGACGTCGCTCGCCGGGTAGCCGAGATGGTGGCCAGGGGCGAGGCCGACGAGGGCATCCTCTTCTGCTGGACGGGAACCGGCGTATCCATCGCCGCCAACAAGGTACCCGGCATCCGCGCCGCCCTCTGCCACGACGCCGAGACCGCTCGCGGCGCCCGCGCCTGGAACCAGGCCAACGTCCTCTGCCTGAGCCTGCGCTCCACCTCCCAGGCGGTGGCCCGCGAGATACTGGACGCCTGGTTCAGCGCCGAGCCTGACCCCAGCGAGGCCGAGAACATCGCCAAGGTGGAGGAACTGGACCGCCTCTACCGCCAGCCGGCGGAGGCGGCCCCATGAGCCGACGCGAGCGGCGCCGAGCGCGGCGCGCCCAGCAACGGCGGGACGACCCCGGCCCCCTCTCCTTCTGGCGCCGCGGCCAGCCCCGCACAGGTCGGTCGCCCCAACCGCGCACCCCCCAGCCTCGCCCGGGCATCAACGTCTATCTGCCTCCCTGGCTGCCGGTGGCCATCATAGCCGTGGCGGTGGTGGCCATCTTCCTGGCCCTGGTGCTGTTCCGGGAGGCAGGAGCCATCAGCCCCAAGATCGGCGACCACTGGCACGCCCGCTACGAGATATGGATCTGCGGCGTGAGGCAGCCCAACATCCCGGTCTTCGCCGGGGGAGTCCACACCCACGGCGACGGCTACATACACATCCACCCCGAGAACACCTCCGAGGAGGGCCGCGGGGCGCGCCTCGTCAAGTTCTTCGAGTACGCCGGGCGAGCGCTGGGCAGGGGCGGCGTCCTCACCTCCGACACCCTCCAGGTGCCCGGCGACACGCGGGTCTTCCGTAACGGCGACACCTGTGGGGAAGGCCCCTTCCAGGGCCAGGAGGGGCAGGTCCAGGTCCTGGTCAACGGACAACCGCGGGCAGACTTTCAGGACTATGTGCCCCGCGACGGGGACGAGGTCATCATCGTCTTCGGGCCGCCGGGTGCAGCCCCCACCCCTCCGCCCGGCCCGACGCCGCCCCGCGCCCCCGACTAGGCGCGCTCCAGACTGAGGCCTTTCCCCCGCACCGTCTCGGCCGTCACCTGGTCCGGAAGGCGATAGGCACGGAAGGTCAGCAGACCCAGGAGGCAGGCCAGGCCCGATACCGGCCCCACCAGGCGGATCCCCAGGGGATCATCGGCGCTGGCGCCCAGAGAGAGCAGCAGGGCCAGCACCGCCGGATAGAGGGCCGAGGCCATCTTCTCCAGGGTAGCCTGGGTAGCATAGTAGATGGCCTCCCGCCGCTGGCCCGTCAGCAGATAGTCGTAGTCCACGATGTCGGCCTGGATGGCGTTGGGGAAGGTGTATACGGCGGCCATGGGCACGCCTATGAGGGCCACGAAAAACAGCGCCTGCAAGAAGGGGTCGACCCCCGGTATGAAGCCCATGAAGGCGAGCCAGGGCAGGTACAGGGAGCCGTACAACAGCGCCCGCGAGTAGACCCAGGCCTTGCCCCACCGCACCGAAAGCCGGTAGACCAGGGGCAGCGAGGCCAGCACCACCAGGATGGCCGCCCCCGTCAGCAGCCCCACCGCCGTTCCCACCCCCACGCCCACCTCCAGGGGACCCACCTGCAACGTCAGCTCCTGACCGAACTCCACTCGCGCTATCTCGGGCTTGAGCCCCCGCAGCAGCACCACCGACGCCCAGTAGGGCAGGGCCGACGTCAGGAGCGAAATGGCAGCGTTGAACAGGATGAAGGTCGGCAGAAAGGCGCGGAACTGGCTGTTGGCCAGGGTCGAACGGACGGCCTGGAGGAAGTCGATACGGGCCGGCTCCACGTCGCGGCGGGCGTGACGCCATGCCCCCACCAGGCCCACATAGCGGGAAACGAAGGCCAGGACTGCCATGGTAACGCCCATGGCCTGGAAGCCAGCCACGTCCACGATGATCCCGCTAACCACCAGGGCCACAAAGGCGCCGATGGTCCCGAAGAAGACCTGCCAGGTGACGATGCTCACCCGGTCCTGGGAGCGGGGCGCTATCTCGGGCAGCAGCGACTCGAAAGGGCCTCCCGACAGGGTGCTGAACAGGTGGAAGGCCTCGAGGACGATGAACAGATAGGCAGCATTGAGGGCGCTCTCGTGGGGGTCGGGCGGCATCCACAGCAGGGCAGCAAACAGGGCATAGAAGGGTGTGGCAAAGAGCACGAACGGGATGCGCCGGCCCCAGCGGCTGCGGGTGCGGTCGCTCCACCAGCCAATGAGGGGGTCATCCAGGGCCTCGATGAGCCGGGCTGCCAGCAGGAGCGCCCCCAGCACCAGCACCGGCACCCGACGAGGAATGTCGGCATCCGCTGGTGGGGCGTAGAAGTAGATGAGCCAGAGGTCGCGAGAGCGAGAAAGGACGTTGCCCCCGAAGCTGGCAGAGGCATAGAGAAGACGGTCGCGCAGGGGTATGGCCGACAGCTCGTCTCTAGTGGCCATCCTCCGTCACCTCAGGCCAGGTGCTCACCTCTCTCCATGAGGCGTTGCAGGTCGGCGGCGTATTCGCCCCAGAGGCCGCTGGGCAGGAGCGAGCCGATGGCCAGCATGGCCTGGTCGCGGGCCTGACGGAAGCGCTCTTCCTTCTCCCCCTCCCCTCGCACCAGGAAGGGACGCCCAAGGCGGGCTACCAGATGCCCCTCCTCCTCGTAGAGGCCTGCAGGCAGACACGGCACCCCCCGCTCGGCCAGGGCCAGCAGCAGCAGCCCCACGCCCTCCGGAGGGCGCAGCAGGCGGCCGCTGCCGATGCCCTCGGGGAAAAGGGCCAAGGGACGCCCCTGGGGAGAGGCCGCCTGCAGGACGGCACGCAGGGCGGCCGCCCTGCCCACCCCGCGCTCTGGCGCCCTGGGCACGATGACCAGGTCGTAGACAGTGGCCAACCGACGGAACAGCCAGCGCAAGAGCCACACCGGCACTGGCAGCGGGCCCAGGCGGAAGTTGTACCACTCACTGGTCATGAGCCAGCGAGGCGACTGGCCCCGCCGTTGCCATACGGCGGCGGTGAGGAGCATGCCCCCCCAGAACACCTTCAGCCCTGGGCGCTCGTAGTGATTGGCGACCAGGACAAAAGGTCCCTGGAGGGGGACATGCTCCTGCCCCAGGATCCGGCAGGGAGGGCCGGCCCGCTGCAGCACCGCCGTCGCGTCCGGCCCCACTTCCCGCCTCCGCCCCAGGATCACTGCCAGAGCGAAGCGCAGCACGTAAGACAGGGGCAGACGATAGCCCTGACGGCCCTCCATAGGTCACCCACCGCCATTGTAGAGCAGCGTCGCCCCCCGTTCCCAAGGCGGGTGGGAGACGCTATGCTAGGTCGTTGCGGAGGAGATGGGTACATGCCCGTCATTACTGTCTCTGGCGCTGCCGGATCCGGCGCTCGCGAGCTGGGCCTCCTGGTGGCCCAGAAGCTGGGGATCGACCTCATCGACCAGCAGATCCTGGTAGACGCCGCCCGTCGCCTGGGCGTGCGGGTGGAGCGTGTCGCCGAGCGGGACGAGCGCTGCCTGGGGCTGCGGGAGCGGCTGGCCTCCCTTCTGCGGGGCTTTCTGGAGCGCTCGGCCCTTCTGGGCACCGACCCCCTGACAGGCGGCACCGGCCTGGAGGTCATCTTCTCCCGCAGCTACACCGAGATGGCCACCCAGCTGGATGAGGGGAAGGAGAGCGACATCGACGACGCCCTGTACGTCAAGGTGCTCACGGGGGTCTTCCGGGAGCTGGCCTACCGCGGCGACGTGGTCATCATGGGCCGGGGGAGCCATGTGGCCCTGCGCGACTTCCCCGGCGCCCTCCACGTGTTAGCCCTGGCCCCCAAGGAGAAGCGGGTGCAGCGCTATGCCGAGCGCGAGGGGTTGGGCCTGGAGGAGGCTGCCCGCCAGGTGGCCCAGGCCGACCGTGGCCGCACCCTCTTCTACCGTCGCCTCTGGAAGGTGGAGCCAGACGACCCCCAACACTACCACCTCACCATAGAGACGTCTCGCCTGCCCCTGTCTGTGGCGGCCGACGTGGTGGCCCTGGCCAGCCAGGGCCTGGAGGACGCCAGCCGCTAGGGCGGCACGTCCCGGCCCGGAGGCTAAGAGGCCTGAGCCTGCTTCTCCAGCCCCTCCAGGAGCTGGCGCAGATAGCTCTCGGCGCGGTCCAGCCGCGCCCGCAACCCCCACTGGTGGTCGGGCGCAAGAGGCACACCCCAGCCCCGCTCGGCGGCGCCGGTGCCTACGATTTCCAGGAACCCCCGCGCCTCGGGCGAGTCCTCGCCGAAGAGGGTCATGAGGGCATGATGGGTCGCGTCCACCCACTGCCCGTAGTGATAGGAGACGGGGCCGCGGCCCCGCAGCCACGGCACCTGGTCCAGCTGCCGCCGCAGCCTGGCTATCGCCCGGTCCACACTGGCTGCCAAATGGCACCTCCTGCAACTAGAGGTCCGTCAGGATGTGGGCCTCTCCCCGTCGCTGGCGGTAAAGGGCCTTGAGCTCTTCCAGACGACGGGCCACGGCCGGAGTGTCCAGCCCGTCCAGCGCCATGACGTATGCATCCTCCTGGTTGTCCGAGTAGTAGCGGGGCCGCAACCCCACCTCGCGAAACCCGTATTTGCGGTAGAGGGCCTGGGCAGGCCAGTTGGAGACACGACACTCCAGGGTGGCCAGGGTCCGGCCCTCCCGACGGGCCAGCTCCAGCCCGGCCATGAGCAGCAGTTCTCCCAACCCCTGGCGACGATAGGCCGAGCGCACGGCGACGGCGATGATGTGGGCCTCGTCCGCCGGCAACCACATGCCCAGGTAGCCCAGCACCCGCTCCTGCTGTGCGGGCTCGCCGCTGAGGGCGCGTCGCAGACTTACCAGTACCCGGCCCAGCCCAACCGGTGCGAGCGGCGGCCCCGCCTCCGCCTCCTCCTCGACCTCCTCGACGGCTACCAGGTAGCGAGCGATACGGTTGTGCCGCAATTCGTGCTGAAAGGCCGAGGGGGGCCAGCTAGTAGGGAAGGCCTCGCGCTCGATCTCCTCGACCTGAGGGATGTCGGCTAGGGACATGGGCCTGACCAGTCGGCGGATGCCGGTGGCCTTCATGGCGCAAGCCCATTGTAGCACAGGCCATTTCGGGGGTCTCTCCGCCTTCTTTCAGGTTGCCAGCCCACGCCGACCGTGTCACACTGTAGGCGTGGCCATGCTGGACAGGGAAGAGCTGAAGCGCCAGGAGCAGTCGCTGGACGACCTCTACCGCGACATCATCCTGGAATACTACCGCAGCCCTCGCAACCGGGGACGTCTGCCTCAGCCCACCATCAGTCGCGAGGGGCAGAACCCCCTGTGCGGCGACGAGGTCTCCCTGGACCTGCTGGTGGAGGACGGGGTCATCAAGGACGCCCGCTTCCAGGGACAGGGCTGCTCCATATCGCAGGCCTCGGCTTCCATGCTCACCGAGGCCGTCCGGGGACTCACGCTGGAACAGGCGGAAGAGCTCTACCACCGCTTCCATCGCCTGATGACGGGCGATGAGACGGTGGATGCCACGGAGCTGGGAGACCTGGAGGCCCTTTCCGGGGTGCGCAAGTTCCCGGTGAGGGTCAAGTGCGCCACCCTGGCCTGGCACGTCCTGGACGAGGCCATCAAGGCCCTCCACCGGGACTGAGGGCCTCAGGACAGGGGCAGAGGGGCACTCTCCAGCAGCGCCGTGAGGGTAGCCCTGGGGTCCGCCCCCTGGAACAGGAGGGAGTGCAGCCCCTCCAGAACCGGCAGCGGCAGGCCGAGGGGCCGCATCAGTCGCAGGCAAGCCTCCACCGCCGCCGGGCCTTCCACTGTGTTGCTGGCCAGGAAGCGTCGCCAGTCCTCGCCCCGTCCTATCTTTTCGCCCAAAGTGCGGTTGCGGCTGTGGGGGCTGTAACCGGTGGCCAGCAGGTCTCCCAGGCCGGCCAGCCCGTAGGCCGTCGCCCGATGCCCGCCCAGACAGACCACCGTCTCGGCCATCTCGGCCAGGCAGATGGCCGTCAGCGTGGCCTTGACGTTGGCCCCCATACCCAGGCCATCGCACAGGCCCAGGGCGATGGCATAGGCGTTCTTGAGGGTGGCCGACATCTCCACCCCCACCACGTCGGGGCTGACAGCCACCCGCACCCAGTCGTTCTGGAGGCAGCGCCGCACCAGTTCGGCCACCTCGGGCTCTCGAGCCGCCGCCACCAGCGCGGTGGGACGGCGGCGGGCCATCTCGCGGGCGATGGCGGGCCCACCCAGGGTAGCGATGGCCCCCCGTACCGAGGCCGGCAGCTCCTGCTCCAGCACCTGAGACATGCGCAGGCAGGTGCCCTCTTCCAGCCCCTTGGCGACGTTGACCACCGCCTGCCCAGATGTCACCCACGCTGCCAACCCTCGCGCCACCTCTCTGACCGCCCGCGAGGGCACCGCCACCAGCACCAGCGATGCCCCCGCCACCGCCTCGTCCAGCCCCTCGCAGGGCTTCACACGACGGTGCAGGCGCACTCCGGGCAGGTAGGAGCTGTTGCGGCGTCGCTGACGGATCTCGGCCAGCACCGGCGCCTCGATGCTCCACAGCCGCACCTGGTGGCCGGCGTGGGCGACGGCCTGAGCCAGAGCGGTGCCGAAGGCCCCTGCCCCCAGGACGGCTACGATGGCCCCCATCGCCCCTCCCTCACCCGCCGACGCGACTGAAGGAGTAGGTCTCCAGATCGCGCAGGACCATGGTGTTGGGCAGACCGCTGGCGCGGACCTCGTCGTCTCCCAGATGGGTGAGGAGCAGGAGGGTCCTCGGACTCAGACAGGACCGCAGCAGGCGCACATCCTCCAGCCCCATGTGTTCCGGCCCCCGCGTCGCATAGGTGCAGTCGACTATGAGGACGTCGGCGCCACGGGCCAGCTCCAGCAGCGAGGGCGACCATTCGGTATCGCCGCTGTAGGCCACCGTCAGTCCCGGCAGCTCCAGCCGGTAGCCGAAGGCCTGAAGCTTGCCACGGGCGTGCTCCATGGGCACCGACCAGAAGCGGACCCCTCCTGCAACCTGCAGCGTGCCGGGCCGGGCCTCCACGTAGAGCCGTCGGTAGTTCGCCTCGTGGCGGGACAGATCGGGGAACACCTGGTCCAGGAAGCCCTCCAGAAAGGGACCGCCGCCCGGCGGCACCACCACCTCCAGGTCCCTCTCCCTGTCGCTCAGGTAAGCATACTCCAGCACCAGGAAGGGGTAACCGACGAAATGGTCTCCGTGGAAGTGAGTGATGAAGATGGCCTCCACCTGCTGGGGCGGCACGCCCAACCGCTTCAGGTGGGGCAACGCCGTCGGGGGGCAGTCCAGCAGGATCCTGCCGTCCAACAGGAAGCCGCTCCAGTAGCGGCCGGGCGTGGTGAAGGCGTTACCGGTGCCCAGGGGGACCAACTGCACCATGAGGCCGCCAGCCCATGATACAGGGCGACCAGGGAAGGGACAAGGACGGGGCGCGGTCCCCGACGCCCTGGCATGATCGGGGGCCTGACCGTGGGACGGTCACCCCCTCGGTCAGGCCCCCACGACCGGCGCCTAGCGCTTGGCGTTCCCCGCCTCACTGCCTCCAGGGGCAGGTGCCCGGACGGCAGTCGAACCCTGGCAGATTGCCCCTCAGCCCCCGGCCCTTGCTGGTTTCATAGTCCAGGGTGCCCAGGACCTGGAAGCGACGGGACGCGTTCTGCCACTGCGTGATCAGGTAAGTCTCGTTTATCCAGTGGTCCTGGGGGTTGATGATGGTGGGCGCCAGACAGGCGGAGCACTGCCAGCTGCCATCGAAGCCGTTGTTCAGCGCCTCGATGAAGCCCTCGCGAGTGAGGTCGGGGCCGGCCATCTCCAGGCCCCGCACCAGGTGCTCCACGGCCATCAGGGCCTGCACCGACAGGAAGGGGTTGTAGGGGATGCCCTCCTCCTGAGCAACGGCCTGCAGGCGCTGGAAGACCTGGCGGTCGGGACAGGAGAACTGAGAGCAGAAGAAGGTCACCTGGTAGGTCCCGTCCATGAGGGCATCGCTGCCAGGGTCGCCGGTGGGCACCCAGCCCCACTGGAACACCCTGATGTTGCTGCCCAGGTCCCGCAGGGCCTTCACCAGCGAGATGGACTGGGTTATGGAGCCGTGATAGAGCACCCAGTTTGCCCCCGAGCGCACCACTTGCTGGGCTATGGAGGTCAGGTCCAACTGGGTGAGGTCGTGGGACAGCTCGCCCACCAGGCTCTTGCCCTGCTTCTGGACGCCGTAGCGTATGCCGTCGCGGCCGGCCTGGGAAGCGGGGAAGTCAGCATAGACCAGGATGGGACGGGCGTTGGGGTCGATACGGAACAGGGCCTCCGCCATGGCCAAGCCGCTGATGTGGTCCGAGTTCTGGCCGTTGAAGTCATAAGGCGAGGTCTCCGGCTCCATCCCCAGGGGCGACGCGTCGAAGTAGAAGAAGTCGGGCACCCTCCGCTGCACGTGATAGTCGTGCACGGCCGCGTGAGAAGGAGCGCCGATGCTGAAGAACAGGGCGAAGACGTTGTCCTGCTCGACGAGCCTCCGGGTGACCTGCACGGCGACAGCCGGGTCAGCCTTGTCGTCCACGGTGACCAGCTCTATGCGGCGGCCGTGTATGCCACCGGCGTCGTTGACCCTCTTGATGAGGGCCTCCAGCATGCGACCCCAGAACGGCTCATACGGCGCGAAGGGGCCCGACATGTCCGCCGTGCGGCCCAGCTTGATGGTGGTGGAGGTCACGCCGGTGCGGGTCTCCCCCGCCGGACGCTGCCTGAACATGGCCAGTCCGTCGTCCAGCGTGAGGATGCCTTCCAGCCCCCTCACCTGGCGCGGGTTGCTGGCGATGCCCGCAGCGCCGGGCCGCACCTGCTGTCCACCCGCCCCGGGAGTGGGAGTGGCCGGGGCCTCCTCCTCTTCCTCGCAGGCGACAGCCAGGAGCAGCGACACGGCGATGACGATGAGCGCCGCCGGTAGCCTGAGCTTGTGCAAGAGCGCCATGCTGCCCTCCTCTCGTCTTCGGCCCTCAGGAGCCGTTCTTGAACACCGGTACTATCTCCTTCGCATACCACTCCAACCACTCCATCGCCTGCTCGAGGGTACGGGTACGGGGGAAGTTGATGACTACCCCTGTAACGCCCACTTCCTTCCACTGGCCGATGGCCTCGACGATCTCCTCCTTGCCTCGGGGCATCACTGTCGGGCCCAGCTCCCGGTGCGAGTAGTCCTCCACCTGGAAGCGAGCCAGGGGCACTATCACGTCGAAGCCCTTGCCGTTGGGGTACCTGCTCTGGAAGCCAGGCTGCGAGAATATGTATTCCAGGCACTGGGGCATCTGCTCGGGGCCTATAAGCCACGGAATCCAGCCGTCGCCCAGATTGGCCGCCCGCCGCATGGCCGGCTTGGTGTTTCCCCCGAGCCAGATGGGCGGATGGGGCTTCTGAATGGGCTTAGGCTCGAAGCGGATGTCGGAGAAGCGAACATAGCGGCCCTCGAAGGTGGGCGAGTCCTGGGTCCACAGCTCCTTCATGGCCAGCAGGTACTCGTCCATGATCTTGCCCCGCTCGTGGAAGGGCACCCCCAGGATCTCGAACTCCCGCTGCATATGACCCACAGCGGTGCCCAGCAGCACCCGCCCGTTGGACAGGAAGTCCATGGTGGCTATGGTCTTGGCGGCCACGATGGGGTTACGGTAGGGCAACACCATGATGTAGCTGAGGACCTTGATGTTCCTGGTGGCCCCGGCGATGAAGGCCATGGCCGCCAGGGCGTCCGGGTAGCGGGCGCCCATGGTCTCCAGCATCTCGTTGGGGATGATGATGTGTTCGGGGATGATCAGGAAGTCGAAGCCCAGGGCGTCCGCTTTCTGGGCGATCTCTGTGGCCACCGAGGGCGGGGCCGTATACTCCCACTGGTTGGCGGTCACGGGGTAAAGGTGGACTACCGGCAAACCGACTCCGAACTTCATGGCCTGCTCCTTCTTTCTGTCCGACTACCTCTTGAGGACAATGGCGCTGCCGTTGGGCCCCAGCCCCAGGGTCTGGGCCAGGCCCGTCTTGGCCCCCGGCACCTGACGAGCCCCCGCCTCGCCCCGCAATTGGAGGGTGACCTCGTACACCTGCCACACGCCCATGGCCGTCGTCGCCTCGCCGAAGGACAGAAAGCCACCGCTGGGGTTGATGGGCGTCTTGCCGGTGGGCAGCGTCTCGCCGCTCTCCAGCATCTTCTCCCCCTCGCCGGGCTCCCAGAAGCCCCACTCCTCTGGCAGGGCCAGCTCGTAGTAGGGTATGTTCTCCTGCAGCTCGATAAGATCGATGTCCTTCGGCCCCATGCCGGCCCGCTCCATGGCGAGACGGACCGCCTTGGCCACCTCGCTGTGGTATGCCCTGGGCGCGCAGCCGCCGATGGCCGACACGCCCCTGGGCAGGCCATCGCCCAGTTCGGCAGTGCAGATGGCGGCGCCCGCCACCCAGACGGGACGGCTGGTGCGCTTCCTCGCCTCGTCGGCCGAGGCCAGCACCGCTGCCGCCGCGCCATCGCTGATGGCGCAGATCTCGAACAGGTGCAGCGGATAGCAGACCATGGGCGAGTTGAGGACGTCCTCGACGGTTATCTCCTGTCGGTATCTGGCGATGGGGTTGTGGACGCCCAGACGGCGGGCCTTGACCACCACCTTGGCCAGCTGCTCCTCGGTGGTGCCGTAGTCATGCATGCGCCTCCGGGCCAGCATGGCCCAGAAGGCAGGGCCGGTCAGGCCAGCGCCCACCACCTGCAGGAACTGGGGGTCCAGCGGGTCGGCCTCGTCCCGGCTGAGGGGGAAGAAGCCCCGCGGCGGCTTCTCGCCGCCGAAGACCAGCACCAGGTCGTGCATGCCGCTGGCCACCAGCGTATAGGCGATGTTGAAGGCGCTGCCGCCGGCAGCGCAGGCAGCCGTGAGGTTGTAGACGGGGATGCCGCTGAGCCCCATCTCCGCTGCCATCTCGTTGCCGTTGAGGGCCCATCCGTACCCGCCCGAGAAGCGGGAGCCGCCGGCGACCACGGCCTGAATCTCCTTCCAGGTCACGCCGGCGTCCTTGAGGGCCGCCTCGATGGCCACGCGGCACATCTGGGACAGGGGGACTGCGTCGAACCTGCCCCAGGGATGGGCGCCAACCCCGAGCACCGCTACCTCTCTCATGACCGACCTCCTCAACGCAGGGGACGGAACTTCCAGGTAACTACCTCGTTGCCGTCCGCATCACGATACAACATGTCGATTACCAGCTCAACCTCCATGTCGGGCCGCAGCACCTCCAAGTCCGCCTCCGTGAGCATACCGATGATGCGCACCCCGTCCATGTCCACCATCCCCACGGCGTAGGGGCGGAAAGGCTCCTCCACTCGTATGGGAGGAGGGGGCTTGAAGTACTGGATGCTGTAGCTCCACAGCTTGCCGCGAGGCCCCAGCAGCATCTCCTCCGTCTGGGCCATGCAGCTGGGGACCCGACACACATCTGCCTTGGGGAAGAAGACGGTGCCGCAGGCGGGACACTTGGAGCCTATCAGCCGGGGGCCTTGCGGCGTCTCCACGAAGGCGCCCTGGGTGAAGGGGACCCGCTTTACCTCCTGCGTCGCCTCCTCCGCTCCGCTCATAGGATCACCCCCTTGTCCTTGAATCGGATCACGTCGTCCCATGAGTAGCCCAGGACCTCCACCAGCACTTGCTCCGTGTCCTGGCCCAGCTCCGGCCCCAGATGCCGGATCTGGCCAGGGGTGCGGGAGAGTGTCAGGGCCATGCCCGGGACGTCCACCTCCTGGTCGATCTCGGGACAGTAGGCCCGCATCAGGTAACCGTTGGCCCATGCCTGGGGATCGGCGGCCAGGTCCGCCAGCGTGTTGACCGGAGCGCAGGGGAAGCCGCGTTCGCGCCACCGGCTCAGCCAGTGCTCGGCCGGCTGCGAAGCGATGATGCCGTCCAGCAGCTCCGTCAGCAGGCGAGAGTTCTCTTCCCTGGACCGGGCCGTGGCGAACCTCTGGTCGGCCGCCAGCTCGGGCCGGCCCAGCGTCTCGCACAGGGCGCACCAGGCGGCGTCCTCGTTGGGCAGGCACAGGACCAGCCAGCGGTCGGCGCTGGCGAAGACGTTGTTGAGGGGGTTCACAGGTTCCTTGCGGGAGCGCTGCCGACGCAGGCGGTCGTCGCCCGTGGACAGATAGGCCTGCAGGGTAGGGGCTCCCAGATAGAGCTGGGCACCATAGAGGGAGACCTCCACCAGCTGCCCCCTGCCCAGGTGACGGCGCGCCAGGAGGGCCATCATCACCCCGCCGGCCAGCAAGAGCCCCCCCATGGCGTCGCCCGACCCCATGCCCAGGTAGATGGGCGGTTCGCCCGGCTCCCCCAGGCGGGCCATGACCCCCGTGAGGGCCTGGACCGTCAGGTCGAAGGCTGGACGCTGAGTCGGGGCGAAGCGCCCGTAGCCGGTAGCCATACCGTAGACCAGGCGGGGGTTGATGGCCCGCAGATGGTCGTAGTCGACCTTCCAGCGCCTGAGGTGCTCAGGGGCCAGGTTGGTCACAAAGGCGTCCGACTCCTGGACCAGGCGATGGACGATGGCCTGCCCCTCCTCCTGGTTCAGGTCCACGGCCACGCTTTTCTTGTTGCGGTTGTTGACCAGGAAGTACTGGTTCCAGTCGCCCACGGGGACGGCCCTGATGGTCCTGACGCCTCGGGCCGGGTCGCCGCCCTGGGGTCTCTCGACATGGATGACCTCGGCCCCGAAATCGGCCAGCAGCCGGGTCGCTATGGGGCCCTGGAACCACACCGTTAGGTCGACGATGCGGAGGCCTTCGAGAGGCAACATGTCGTCTACCGTCAGACCCGCAGGATGCCCTTCTGCTGCAAGCCCACGACCTCTTCCTCTGACAGCCCTAGCAGGGAGCGCAAGGCCTGGGCCGTGTGCTGTCCGCTACACGGTGCCAGCCTGTCCAGCGCGGCCGGGGTCTCGCTCATGTAGATGGGGAAGCCCAGCAGGTCCAACTGCCCCATGACGGGATGGGACAGGGACAGGATGTAGCCGTTCTGGCGGGCGAACCGGTCATTGGCAGGATAGGAGTAGTCCTCGATGATGTCGCCCGACAGGTCGTGCTCCTCCATTGCCCTCTTCCAGTGGTCGGCCGTGGCGCCCCTGAAGGCCTCCTCCAGCAGGCGGATGAGCTCCAGGCGGTTTACCTCGCAGCGCTTCTCGTGGCTGTCGAAGCGCGGGTCGGCGGGATCCAGCCCCACCAGGGGGGCCAGCCGGGGCCAGTAGCGGTCCGTGTCGGGCATGGTGAGGGTGAGCCAGCGTCCATCGCTGGTCATGTAGTAGGTCCCGCTCATGGGGTTGCCGGCATCGTAGCGGGAGATAGGGCGCAGGAAGCGCTCGCTGCGCATGGCCAGATAGGCCTGCACGTCCAGGGTAGCGCCGTATATGCCCGCCGCCAGCAGGGACACGTCCACCCACTGGCCCTCTCCAGTCCGTTCGCGGTGCCAGAGGGCGATGCTCGTCCCCAGGAGAAGCAGGCCAGAACCGTAGATCTGGCCATGGCCCGCATACACCGGCGGCTGCCCTGGCTGGGGAAGGATGGGCATGAGCCCCGTGCGGGCCGCCGCCAGCTCGTCCAGGTTGGGCAGGTCGGCATCGGGACCATCCTGTCCGAAGCCCGATGCCGTGACGTAGACCACGTCCTCCCGCCTGGCCCGCAGCGACTCGTAGTCCAGGCCCAGGGCCTGGAGGTCCCGCCGGGACCAGTCGCTGACGAACACATCGGCGGCCGCTGCCAGCCGACGCAGCAGCTCCTGGCCCTCCTCCGCGGAGATGTCCAGGGCAGCGCTCAGCTTGTTGCGTCCCACCAACTGGTAGAGGAACCGCACATGCTCAGGGGGCACATCGCGATGGGCCTTCACGAGGCCGCCCACGGGCGAGCCGCCGGGCACAACTTTCACCACCTGGGCCCCGAAGTCGGCCATGAATGTGGTGCCCAGACTGGCCCAGAAGCCGTCCACCAGCTCGACAACGGTAACGCCCTGGAGGGCCTGCCCCATCGGGATGTCACCGCCCGGCCATCTCAACCAGCCAGATCCTCTCTGGCCCACTGCTCTATGACCTGCTGGGTGCGGTCCTCGAACTGGTAGGGCTGCCCGCCCAGGGGCTGACCGAGCCACTGGGAGTAGAAGCTGTCGATGTCGGGCAGGAACTCGAAATCGGGCGGACAGCCCCGTGGCACCGCCTCCACCTCCAGCTGGGTGCCGCAACCGGGGCAGTAATACTCCCGGATCTGGACCCAGTTAGGGTCGGGCATCTCGCGGCCCCTGTACACCTCTCGCATCTGCTCCTCCGTCTCTCGCACGTAGACGAGGGCGTGGAGCTTCCAGTTGACCCGGTAGTCGTCGAACTCGTGCCCGCAGCGACACTTGACTATGCGGCGGCCGTCCTCCTTCTCGACGACGAACAGGGCCGTGGTCAGGGGGAGCAGGATGCGGTCGGGCCAGGGCACCCGCGACTGGAGGATCCGCAGCCACTTGAAGAAGCGGTCGGTGTCCTTGGGCAGGCGCATGATCTCCTGGACGCGGGTCCAGGGCAGCTTGCCGTCGGCTAGCTTCTCTATCTCGCTGATGTCGTACTCGGACATGACTACCTACCTTCCGCGGTATTTTGCGCCACCCGTCAGCTGCGGAAGTCGAAGTCTTCCGGCAGCTTCCAGAAGGCCTTCAGGTCCCGGCCGTAGTCGGGCGACAGCTCGCAGGCGGTGGCCCACATGGTCTTGACGGCGTCGTCCATCCGCTCCCGGCGCAGGATCTTTTCCCTCTCCTGTTTCCACCACTGACGGAAGGGGATCCCTCTGGCCTTACGCTGCTCGCGGATGGCCTGACGCCTTCGCTCGGTGGCCTCCAGGTCCACCACCCACTCCTTGGCATCGGCATCGTAGGTGGCAACCACCCCGTAGATGTCCCTGGCCACCCACTCCCTGGTCCAGCCGTTGTTGAGGTCGTTCCTGACCAGCTCCGGGTCCCGCTCCAGGGGGTCGCCGAAGGCCTGAGCGCCCGAGATGGGGTGGAGGATGATGTCGTATTCGTGCATTATCTCGGGGGTTACGAAGGGGGCGACGGCGTTGGTCTCCAGAATGCGGGCCTTGATGTTCTTGGCCAGGTCGGGCTCCTCGGGGTCGCCCCGCTCATGTACCAGGGGCTTCTTCTGCTCGATGAGTTCCTTGACGTTGGTGTCTATGGCGTAGCTGCCGCGGTCGGGCCAGCTGGGATAGGCGCCGTACATGCCATGGTTGCCCACGATCTTGCTGCGCAGGCCGGCGCAGCCGCACTGGTACTCGATGCCCGGGGTGTTCTTGATCATCCACACGGCGGTGTGGCCCAGGCCGCCCCGGTACTTGCCGTAGCCGCCCGAGTCAGGCTCGATGTTTCTGCCCAGATACATGATGGGGTAGTAGAGCTCGCTCACCTCGGCGTTGCCGAAGTCGGCGTTGGGCGTGTAGATGCACCAGGCGCTGGTCTCGCCGTCGGCGATGGCGCGGGCCGGGCCGCCATTGCTGGCCTGCTCCAGGGTGAGGCCCGCGGTGTAGAGGCCGTACTGGTTGAAGCCAGAGAACTCGGCCGTCATGGTGGTGGCCGCCCCTGCCGCCACCTCTTCCACATAGCCGCGGCTGTAGTAGAGGCGTCCGAACATCTCGTACATGGAGCTGAGCCACATGACAGCGGGCGCCCAGCCAACGCCAGTGGCGGCGAAGTAGTTCTGGGGATAGGGGTTGCACCACGAACCGGGCGGCGGCTCCTCCAGTTCCCAGCTGGCCATGATGCCCCAGTTGAACATCTCGAAGCCCACCATGTGGGAGAAGGCGTTCATGGCAGCCGACCGCAGGGCCTCGGGCGTCAGGTTCTCGCCGAAGGGGACCCAGCCGCTGGCTCCCTTCAACGAGAAGCGGACCTTGCCGTCGCCGGTGATCTCCAGCCGCATGGGCAGGTTGAAGAGGACGTCGATGTTCTGGTGGGGGAGGATCACCCGCTTTCCCTTCATGGCCAAGTCCTTGAAGTTGGACTTGCGCATGATGCCGGGTATCATCTGCGTCCTGACCCGGGACAGGGAGAACCGTCGACCGTCCTCCACGTATTCCTTCAGGACGTCACGGATGTAGTCGATGCCGTACTTCTCCACCAGCTCTAGGAACTTCTGGCGGATGGTCAGGCAGCCCGCCAGCCTTCCGCGGGCGTCGCCCAGCACCCACTCGGGGATCCGGGTCCTGGTGCGGATGCGCTTCTCGTACCAGGGGTAGTAGCTGTCCTCCTCGCCCACCTTCTCCATGGCGAAGGAGATGCCGTCGGTGAAGACGTCCGGGTTGAGGAAGCCGATGGACCCGGGCATGACGAAGCCCGCGTCCATCACGTGGCTCACGGCGGCGGCCCAAGCCACTAGCTCCCCGTTGTAGAAGATGGGCACCACCGTCTGGAAGTCGGGGCCGTGGATGCCTCCGAAGTGGGAGTCGTTGTTCTCAAAGATGTCCCCCGGGTTGATGCCGGGGTCCACCTCGTACTCGTGGTCGATCATGCGGCGGATGAGCATGGAGAGCAGCCCCGGGTGGGCAGTTATGCCCCGCGAGCTGCACACCACCTCCCCGGTGGGCACGTGCAGGCACCATACGGCGTCGCCGCCCTCCACGGCAATGGGCGACGAGGAGACCTTACAGCCCACCGCCCAGCCGGTGTTGACGGCGTTCAGGAGCATGTGCCAGACGGCCTCGTAGGTCCCGGGGTCCTCCTTCTTGCGCTTGAGCTCGGTGAGGCCGAAGAGACAGCCGGTCTCCCTGAACAGCTTGTCGTATTCGGCGGCCTGTTCCTTCAGGGTTGCGCGTCCGACGACCATAGTCTCATTCCCCCGCGGTTATTTTCTTTCCAGCCAGTAGATTTCGTATTCGTCGATGCGCACCCGCCACTGCTCGGGCACGAACAGGGTGGTGCTGGGCGCCTCGATGACGGCCAGGCCCTCGATGACGTTGCCCGGCCGCAACTCGGACATCTCGTATATGTTGGCCGGCTGCCAGCGGCCGCCCTGGAACACCTGCCGCTTCTCCTTGAGGGCCTGCCTGGGCGGCTCGGGGCCTTCCAGGTCGTAGCGGCGCACCACCGGCTTGGGGGTGTCCACCTGGGCCACTACCGCCACCTCGGTGACAGCGTAGGTGGGGTAGCCCGGCTTGCCCGCCAGGGTATACATGCGGGTGAACAGATGCTCGAAGCGCTCCAGCAGCCTGTCCACGTCCTGGGCACTGGCCAAGCGGGGCAGAGGCGACTCCACCTCCACATCGAACAGGTGGCCGTAGTAGCGCACGTAGGCTATCTGGCGGAAGGTGATGCGGTCCCGGGGGAACCCCTCTTGGGTCAGCTCCTCCAGCAGCTCCTTCTCCAGGGCCTCCCAGGTGGAGGTGATGATGCGGCCGGCGTACTCCTTCTCGGCTTCGCCAGCACCGAAGGGCACCACCGCCGAGATGCTGCGGTGGCGGCGGTGGGAGTAGTCCATGCAGGCACAGCCCCAGGCCGAGAAGGCAGCAGCCCAGGGCACGGTGGCCACCCCCCGCCAGGGGTAGTCGCCGGCGTAGCCGGCCAGGTGCATGGGGCCGGCACCGCCGTAGCCCAGCAGCACGTAGTCCCCGGGATCGTATCCCAGCATCACCGTGCGCACCAGGTGCTCCCTCATGACCAGGTTGATGAGGTCCACGCAGGCCTCGGCCGCGGTGTAGACGTCCAGGCCCAGAGGGTCGGCTACCTTCTCCTTGAACACCTCGAAGGCCAGGTCCTTGTAGACCTTGATGCGGCCGCCCAGGTAGTTGTGCTCGTTGAGGATGCCCAGGATGAGGTCGCAGTCGCCGACGGTGGGGGTGAGGTTGCCCATGTTGTAGAAGACGGGGCCCGGGTAGCCGCCGGCGCTGTCGGGCCCCAGGCGAATGCGCCTCGTCTCGGGGTCGACCCGTATATAGGTGCCGGTTCCCGCACCGATGGAACGAATGTCGATCATGGGCACGTTGACATACATCTGCTGGAAGGGCGGCTCCCGGTCCATGGGCAGCACGCCGGCGGTGATGCAGGCCACGTCGAAGCTGGTGCCCCCCATGTCGGAGCAGACCAGGTTCTCGATATTGAGGGCCTTGCCCAGGTGATAGGCCCCCATCACGCCGCCCACGGGGCCCGAGACGATGGTCTCGAACAGCCGGTCGTAGCGAATGTTGGTGACGCCACCGTAGGACAGGACGGTGCGAAGGGCTCGCTTGTGGCCGTATTGCTGGATGCGGGCCTCCACGCCGAACAGCTGCTTGCGGGCCGGTTCGGCAGCGAAGGCCTGCAACACGGTAGCGTTGGCCCTGGACACCTCTCGTATCACCGGGGCCACCTGGCTGGAGGCGATGACGGGGATCTCCACCCCGCGACGCCTCAGCACCCCCTCCACGATCTCCTTGGCCCGCAGCTCGTGCTGGGGGTTCACGTAAGACTGGAGGAAGACGATAGCCAGGGCCTGAACCCCCTCGTCCAGCAGCTCCTCAGCGGCCCTCTCCACCTCGTGCTCGTAGAGGGGGATGACCACATTGCCAAACATGTCGATTCGTTCCGTAACGCCCCTGGTCAGGCGACGGGGCACCAGCGGCTGCCGGTGCTTGCGGTACTGCATGTGCGTAATCTCGGGCCAGTCGCAGCCGATGAAGGACTGGGAGCCCCGACCCTGCACCAGCACGTCCTCGAAGCCCCTGGTGGTGATGAGGCCCGTCTTGAGGCCCGACATGTTGATGACGGCGTTCAGCATGCTGGTGCCGGTGTAAATGGCCGAGTCGGTGGCCTCGCAGACCTCGTGCCCCTCCTTCTCCAGGCTTATGCCCCAGTAGCTGAGGGCGTCCTCCAGGGACTCGGCGAAGCCCTGGCTCTCGTCGAACGGGGTGGTGGGGGCCTTGCCGATGACGAAGCGGCCGTCCTCATGCACGACGATGACGTCGGTCATGGTGCCGCCAGCGTCGCAGGCGATCAAATAACGAGCCATCTACACACCTCGTCTGTGCCCGTCCTGCATGCTTATGGCCTGGGCAGCATTATAGGCAGGACTGTCGGCCGGGTTTGGTCGGGATTATAGCATCAAGCCGACGACATGTTCAACAGGGGGCACACCTTCTGCGTCAAGACGAGTCGCCCCGTCAGGTCGCGCCGACAGCCCAGGGACAGGGTTGACGACCGGGGACACGACGCTTATAGTCAGATTCTGACTATGCGGCCCAACACCGATGCCGAGTATGCCGTCCTGGGCCTACTGGCCCAGGCGCCCCGCCACGGCTACGCCATCGCCCGCCTCTTCCGGGCCGATGCGCCGCTAGGTCACGTCTGGCGCCTGCGTCGCAACGAGGTCTACGCTATCCTCGCCAAGCTGGAGGCCCAGGGCTGGGTAGATAAGGCAGGGCCGGCCGAGGGACCCCGCCGCCGCGCCGTCTTCCGCCTCACGCCGCAGGGCGAGGACGCCTTCCGGGAGTGGCTCCGGCGCCCCGTCCAGGGGCTGCGGGACATGCGTCTGGGCCTTCTAGGCCGTCTCTATTTCGCCCGGGGCATGGCCCCGGAGGAGCAGGGGCAGCTGCTCCGGGAGCAGGCCCACGCCCTGGAGCAGCGCCTGGCCGCCTGGCGGGCGGGCCGCGACCGGGCCCAGGACCCCTTCGTCCGCTCCGTCTTCGACTTTCGTGCCGCCATGACCGAGGCCGCCCTCCGCTGGCTGCAAAGCTACATGTCGGGAGGTGACCATGCGCCGCTTTCTAGCCCTGCTGCTCCTGCTCCCCGCGCTCCTGCTCGCGTGCGGGGGTGACGGCCAGGAGGAGAGCAACGCCCCCGGCCAGGGACAGCAGACGACGCTGCTGGTCTCGGCGGCAGCCAACCTGGCCGACGTGCTTCCCCCGTTGCTGGACGCGTTCCGGGACCGCACGGGCATCGCCGTTCAGGTCAACTTCGGCAACACGGCCCAACTGGCTGCCCAGATAGAGAGAGGAGCGCCCGTAGACCTCTTCCTGGCAGCCGACCGGCAGCACGTGGAGACGCTGGCGGCCAAAGGTCTGGTGCTGCCCGACACCGTTCGGGCCTATGCGCGCGGCAAGCTGGTGCTGTGGACGCGGGCCGATTCCGGCCTGACGCTGTCGTCCCTGGAGGAGCTGGCGTCCTCGCGGGTCGGACGCATCGCCATCGCCAACCCGGACCAGGCACCCTATGGCGCCGCCGCTAGGCAGGCCCTTCGGCGCCTGGGACTGTGGGACGCCCTTCAGGGGAAATTGGTCATTGCGGAGACCATCCAGCAGGCCTTCCAGTACGCTCGTTCCGGCAACGCCGACGCGGCCTTCACAGCCCTGTCGCTGGTGATCAACGAGGCTGGCAACCGCCTGGAGGTCCCGCCCGAGCTGTACGATCCCATCGACCAGACGCTGGCAGTGGTGAAGGGGACGCCGCGGGAGGCAGCCGCCCGCCGCCTGGCCGATTTCCTGGTCGGCCCCGAGGCGGCCGCCGTGTGGCAGCGATATGGCTACGACCTGCCGGCCCTGGTGAGCAGGTAGCATGCTCTCGGCGCTGCTGGTCTCCCTGAAGGTGGTCGGGGTGGCCACCCTGGTCATCGGGGTGGTAGGCACCCTTCTGGCCCTGCTGCTGGCTCGCGCCCGTTTCCCCGGTCGGGCGGCCCTGGAACTGGTGCTGACGCTACCCCTGGTGCTGCCGCCCACGGTGGTGGGCTTCTTTTTGCTCTACATCCTGGGCCGCGGCAGCCCCCTGCACGACTGGCTGGGGGTGGACCTGCTCTTCACCTGGCAGGGGGCGGCTGTGGCCGCCTCGACTGTGGGGCTGCCCCTGATGCTGCAGTCGGCGCGGGCGGCCATCGCCGCTGTGGACCCGGAGCTGGAAGATGCCGCCCGCACCCTGGGCCGCTCCGAGCCGGAGGTCCTTCTACGGGTCACCCTCCCCCTGGCCCATCGCGGCATCCTGGCCGGCCTCTTTCTGGGCGCTGCCCGCGCCCTCGGCGAGTTCGGCGCCAGCCTCATGGTGGCAGGCAACATCCCCGACCGCACTCGTACCCTGCCGATGGTGGTCTACGATGCCGCCCTGAGCGGCGACCTGGCCCTGGCAGCCCAGACTTCGGCCCTCCTCAGCGGCATCGCCTTCCTGGCCCTGGCACTGACCCGCCGCCTGGAGCAGCCCGCCCGTCGCTGAGCATGGACCCTCGCCTCCTGGTGGACATCGAGAAGCGCTATCCGGGCTTCCACCTGCAGGTGCGGCTCACGGTGGGGACGGAGGTGCTGGTCCTCTACGGCCCCTCAGGGGCCGGCAAGACCCAGACCCTGCGGGCCATCGCTGGGCTGGTGCGCCCCGACCGCGGCGAGATCTGGCTGGACGGCCGACCCCTCTTCCGCTGCGACGGCGGCCGCCGGGCGCTCAATGTGCCTGCCCACAAGCGACGCATCGGCTACGTCTTCCAGGACTACGCCCTGTTCCCCCACCTCACGGCCCTCGAGAACGTGGCCTTCGGCCTGCGCGGCCCCGGACGACGCGAGGAGGCCCTGCGCTGGCTGCGACGGATGCGCCTGGAGCACGTGGCTCACCTCTATCCGTCCCAGCTCTCGGGCGGCCAGCGACAGCGGGTGGCCATCGCCCGGACCCTCGCCACCGCGCCTTCGGTCTTGCTCCTGGACGAGCCTTTCTCGGCCCTGGACCCGGACGCCAAGCGCCGGCTGCAAGAGGAGCTGAGACAGCTGCAAGGGGAGCTGGGGCTGCCGGTGGTCTACGTCACTCACAGCCTCGAGGACGCCTTTGCAGTGGGACACCGCATAGCCGTCATAGCCCAGGGGAGGCTGCAGCAAGTGGGGCCGCTGTCGGAGGTGGTGGCCCAGCCGGCCAACTGGCAGGTGGCCCGCGCCTTCGGCCTGCCCAACCTGGTGAGGGCGCGAGTGCGGTCGGCCAACTCGGACGGCCTGCACCTGGATTGGGACGGGGTGGAGCTGGTGGCCGCCCCGAGGGAGCTACCGCCGGGTCAGGAGGTGCTGGCCTACATCCGCCCCGAAGAGGTCCGCTTCATCTACCCAGACCGTCCCCTCTCGGCGGCAGTGCGCCACAATCGCCTGCGGGTGCGAGTGCTGGAGCAGAGGCTGGGGCGGGACTTCCGCCTGGTACGGGTGCGCACCGAGGGGCCGCCCTGGGCTGAGCTGGAGGTCCGCTCTCCCCCCAGCACCTATGCCGACCTCCCCCTGGTGCCCGAACGGGAGCTGGAGGTGGCCATCCGCCCCTCGGGCATCGTGGTGCTGGAGGCCCTGGGTCAGGCAGACGCCAGCGCTGAAGGCTCCAGCGGCTCGTAGCGGACCACGGCCGGGAAGAGCCTGAGCACCGTGCGGTCGTCGTCGATGCCCGCCAGGGGGCCCGACTGGAGCCGGCGACGGACGAAGAGCCCGGCCACGGCCGCCTTGCGGGCTGACCCGTGGGCCTCCAGCTCCGAGGCCGCCTCCTCCAGCAGCAGGGACGCCTGGGCCACGTCGGCCAGCAGGGACGAGAGGCGTCGGGCGTGGAGCTGTCGCAGCTCGTCGTCGGCCCCTGAGAGGAAGGCTATCGCCTCGCGCGCCTGGGCCAGGGCGCCAGCCGTCACCTGCCGCGACCGCTGCAGGAGGGGGTGCTCAGCCCGCTCCAGGGCAGCCTCTAGGCGGGAGAAGAGGGCCTCATGGGCGCCCTCGCGAGCGATGGCGCGCCACACGTCCAGAGCGATGATGTTCTCGGTGCCCTCCCAGATGGTGTGGCACTGGGCATCGCGGAGCTGGCGGGCCATGGGGAAATTCTCGATGTAGCCGTTGCCGCCCATGATCTCCAGCCCCTGGCTGGCCAGCTCCAGCCCGCGGCGGGCCGCCCGGAACTTGGACAGGGGCACGAGGATGCGGTAGAGGCGCCTCGACTCCTCATCGCCTCGGCGGCCCGAGTGGGCATAGGTCTCGAACACCAGGGCAGCGGCGGCCTCCACCTCCAGCGCCATCTCTACCAGCGTCTCCCGCACCAGCGGCAGGTCCTGCAGGAGACGCCCGAAGGCGCGGCGATGGGCGGCATAGATGGCCGCCTCGAGGAAGCTGCGGCGCATGATGCCCAGGGCCATGTTGGCCACCCCCAGGCGCGAGCCGTTGACCATGCTCATCATGCGGTTGAGCCCCCGTGCCTCCGACGACTCGCCGCCGGGGCTGGAGAGGATGTAGGCCTCAGCGTCCACGAAGTCCACTTCGGCCGTGGGCACCGAGCGCGTCCCCAGCTTGTCCTTGATGCGCTTGATGACGATGCCGTTGCGGGAGCCGTCGGCTCGCAGGGCTGGCACCAGGAACAGGGCGATGCCCTTCAGCCCTTCGGGCGCCCCCTCGGGTCGGGCCAGGGTGACGATGGCACGGGCATCGACGTTGGAGCAGAACCACTTGGAGCCGTTCAGCAGCCAGCGGTCCCCATCCACACGGCGAGCAACGGTGGCGATGTGGGAAAGGTCGGACCCGCCCTCCAGCTCGGTCATGAACATGGCCCCGTCCCAGCCCTCGGCGAAGGAGGTGGCCAGCAGCCGGGGCATGAAGCGGGCCTTCACCTCGGGAGGGGCGTAGCGGGAGACCAGGTCGGCCACGCCCCCTGTCATGCCAGTGGCGCAGACGAGGCCCGTGTCGGCCTGGCTGAGCATGTAGGTGAAGGCGGCCCCCAGGACCGACGGCACCTCCTCCCCCCGGGCCTGCAGGGCATGAGGCCCCTGCTCCCAGACGTCCCGCTTGTTGGCCAGGCCATCGGGGTGATGGACCACCTGGCACACCTCGCGGCCCCAGGGGTCGTAGCGCTCGAGGCGAGGCGGACTCTTGTCCACCACCTCCGATCGCCGGGCGATGGTGCCGCCCACCAGCTCGCCCCAGCGCACCAGGTGGCCCTCGGCCCACTGCCGCCGCTCCGGCGGCAGGTAGCGGTCCATGAGGAAGCGAAGGTTGGGGTCCACCAGGTACCAGTTGAGGCCGATGGCCGAGTCGAACTCCTCGTAGTGGACGGGACCGTAGCTCATGACGCCTCCTTGGTGGCTGTCTGGCCCTGTTCCTCTTCCCGAGCGCACTCTAAGAACTTAGCGTTTGCTTTGTCAACGGCCGGGGCAGGGGACGCGTCCTCGGGCGCCTCTTCCAGGGCGGCGGTGATGCGCAGGGGCCGCCCTGTCAGCTCGGCGATGGCCTGGGCCACCTCGTAGGCCCGACCGAAGCCCTCGTCCACCAGCTCCTGCTCCTCGGGGACGATGACCTGTCCCACGGAGAGGCGCTTGCCGCTGGTCTTGACCAGGACTATCTCCCAGCCCCGTAGGTCGAAAGGGAAGGCAGGGCCGCGTCCCTCCGTCTCGCCCGCCTCCCAGTCGGCCAGCTCGATGTGGTCGATCTTCCAGAAAGGCACCAGCTCCACGGTGCCCAGCCCCAGCCCCAGCATTCCCTGCTGGAAGCGGGCCGACTGCTTCCGGGCATCGAACACGACGTGAGAGCCGAACAGGGAGTAGACGGCGCCCATCCCGCCGATGGGCGTCAACACCAGCGCCAGCAGGAGGACGATAGCCGCGACCGCGGCCGGCAGGCGGTCCATGGTGAAGGCCAGCAGCACCAGCAGGCCCACGGCCAGAGCCAGCACCGACAGGGGGCCTACCACCGCCCCGCGCGAGGGGCGGATGTCCACCACTCCGGGGCGCAGGATGCAAAGGCGCCGGTCCAGGGGAATGGTCTTGGCCGCCATCGCCATCAGCCGCCACCGCCCTGCAGGGCCATTATAGGCCTGTGCCCGACCAGCGTCAGTCCCGCCGGCGGGCGGGGGCGGCGTCCACAGCGCGACGGGCCCGGCCTACACGGCCACTCCGTAGAGGCGTCGTGCCTCTCTCCTCAGCTCGCCGCGAAAGTCGGGGTGGGCCACGGCGATGAGCTCGCCGATGCGCTCCCGAATGCTCTTGCCGCGCAGGGTGGCGATGCCGTATTCGGTGACCACGTAGTCCACGAACGTCCTGGGCACGGTGACTGCCGATCCCTCCGGCAGCACCGGCACGATCCTGGTGCGGCGCCCCCCCTGCACCAGATGGCTGGAGGGGACCACCATCACTGAGCGACCCCCGGGCGTGTACTGCGCCGCCACCATGAACGCTGTCTGCCCTCCCACTCCCGCCCAGATGCGGGTGCCGATGGTCTCGGACACCACCTGTCCGGTCAGGTCCACGAACAGGGCGTTGTTGACGCATACATAGTTGCGCTGCTGGACCAGGACCCGCATATCGGTCACGTAGCCGAACTCGTACAGCTCGAAGACGGGGTTGCCGTCCATCATGGCCAGCTCCTCCGGGCTCAGGACCACGCAGCCGCTGGCCACCACCTTTCCCTCGTGCAGGCCCTTGTATCTGCCAGTGGCCACACCGCTGGCCACCAGCTGGGGGACGCCCCCCGTGATTACCTCGGTGTGGAAGCCCAGGTCGTGCTTGTCGCCCAGGTAGAGGGCTAGTGCCGAAGATACCGTGCCGATGCCTACCTGCACGGTGTCCCGGTCCCTGACCAGCTCCTGGGCCACCAGGGTGCAGATGACCTCCGTCACGGCCACCTCTTCCTCCGAGCGAGCTGGGATAGGCAGAGGAGGCGGCTTCTGACCCTCTACAAAGACGTCGATTTCCGATATGTGCACGTAGTTCTTGCCGCCCGTCCGTATGAAGTCTTCGTGCACCTCGGCTATCACTCGCTTGGCCCGTCGGCACCAGCTGGGGGCATACCAGACACCCGACCCGAAGCTGCAGTAGCCGTTGCGGTCGGGCGGGGACACGGGCACCAGGAAGAAATCGGGCTCCTGGATATACCCCGGCGGCAGGTCGTCCATGGTCCAGGCAGCCACAGGGATGTAGTCCACCAGGCCGGCATTGATGGGGTCCCTGTCCACTGCTGTGGCGTAGTTGCTTATGACATGGAAGCTGTTGCGGTCGGCCTCCTCCCTCACCCAGGGGAAGAAGCCCGTGTAAATGATGGTCACGTCCCGCAGCTCGTGTCGCCGCTCGTACAGCGCCTGGCACAGGGCGAAGGGCATGGGCGTGAAGCCCTGCACGGCCACGCTGTCGCCCGAGCGAACGGCCTTCACCGCCTCCTCGGGCGTGGTGAGCTTGTCGGCCACCATGCTGCGCCAGTTCACCTCTTCACCCCCCTCTAGCGCCCGGCCAGCGGGTCCAGCGTCGCCGTGGTGCCGGACGGGCCCTGTGCCAGCGTCCCGCCCGACTCATGGGAGCGCAGGGCCTCGAGCGATGCCTATTGCTCCAGCCTGTTCAGGTCGGGCGCCCAGCCGATGATGCCCTCTTGTGCCAGCCTCTGGATCTCCGACTGGGAGAGGCCCAGCAGCTCCTTCAGCACATACTCGTTGTCCTGTCCGAAGAGGGGAGCGGCCTTGCGGTGATGGGCAGCGACCCCATCCAGACGGAACCCGATCCAGGGATATTCGTGCTCGCCCACGATTTCCCTGGGCAGGGACACGAAGAAGTCTCGCGCCCGCAGATGGGGGTCGCTCATCAGGTCCTGGGGTCTCAGGGCCGCACCGGCCGTTACCCCTGCCTGCTGTAGCAAGTGCATCAGCTCCAGGTGGGAGTAGCGGCGGGTCCATTCCCCTATCAGGGAGTCCAGCTCGTCCTCGTTGGCCTTGCGCCCGGTGGCGGTGGCGAAGCGCTCCTCCAGGGCCCATTCGGGCCTGCCCATAGCCTCCACCAGCCGTCCCCACTCCTCGTCGCTGCCTACGGTTATGGCGATCCAGGTATCCGGGTCCCTGCACGGGTAGACGTTGTGGGGCGCCATGTACGGGTGCCTGGTGCCCATGCGCCCGTGCGTCCGGCCGCAGAGCTGGAATTCCACGACGCGCCTGGCCATCAGGTACGCGAAGGCCTGGGTCTGGGGTATCTCGATGAAGGCGCCCTGACCGGTGCGGTTACGGTGCCAGAGGGCCATCATGGTGGCGAAGACGGCGGTGTACCCCAGGCTCGGATCCGACATGGCGCCCATGGAGAAGGGAGGCTCCTCGTCGCTGTAGCCGGTGGCATCGCTGCCGCCGCTCAGGTGCTCGAAGGTGAAAGCGAAGCCGACGTAGTCGGCCAGCTTGCTGCAGCTGGGATAGGCGGGCATGGCCACCATGATGATGTCGGGCTTCACGGCGCGCAAGTCATCGTAGGTGAGACGGAAGGACCTCATGACGTGGTTGGCGTGGTTCTCCACCACCACGTCCGACACCGATACCAGCCTGAGGAAGATCTCTCGCCCCTCGTCCCGCTTCAGGTCTACTGCCAGCCCCAACTTGTTCAGGTTCACCGGATTGAAGAGGGGGCTCGTCTCCCAACCGGTCATGTCCCCCAGAGGCCTCGAGGCGAGACGATACCCGTCCAGATAGGTGGGCGACTCGACCTTGATGACCTCGGCGCCGAATGCGCCCATGATGGTGGTGGCCAGGGGCCCCGACCAGTAATGGGTGAAGTCCACCACGCGGATGCCCTCCAGGGGCAGCCGCCCTTCAGGCCTGGAGTGGCCTCGCTGGGCCTCGGCTCTCATATCACTCCTCCCCGACGCAGCAGGGCCAGGGCCTCTCCGTCCAGCCCCAGCTCCCCTCCCAAGACCTCCTGGTTGTGCTGCCCCAGCAGGGGCGCTGGCAGCCGCAAATCCCAGGGATGACCTTCGAACTGGAACGGTGCCCCCGGAAACTTCTCCACGACGCCCGCACGGGGGTGGTCCAGGCGCCTGAACAGTTGCACCGCCAGCAGCGGTTCGAAGTTGAGGACGTCCTCGGGGGTATGGAGCATGGCCATGGGGATGCGCTCCTCCAGCCCGATCCTGAAGACCTCCTCTCGCGTGCGGTCCACGAACCAGGGAGCGAACAGCTCGTAGAATTCCTGCCGGCGCCGCCAGCGGACGTCCAGGGCGAGCAATTGCGGGTCGTCCAGCAGCTCCTCGTGGCCGGTCAGGCGGCACATGGACTGCCAGTGCTTGAAGGTCAGCAGGTAGACGCCGATGTAGCCGTCCTTGCAGCGGAACTCGCCCACGAAGGGCCGCCCGGAGCGGACGGTCCCCGGGATCACCGGCGGCAGCGGCACCGAGGCGAGCTTGGTCTGGTAGGACCATATGACGGTGGGCGTCACCAGGCAGGAAGTGACCGTCTCCATGATGGAGACGTCCACCCTCCTCCCGACGCCGCGCTGGTCGGTCTCGTAGAGGGCCATCATCGTCCCGGCCGCCCCCACCATGCCGGCCACGAAGTAGAAGGCCTCGTTGCCGATGTGAAGGGGCGGACGCGTAGGCTCGCCCAGCATGTAGACGTGGCCGCCCATGGCCGCCAGCACCAGATGGGAGGCGCGGAAGCGGCTATACGGGCCGCTCTGCCCGAAGGGGGTCACCGAGGTGATGATCAGCCTGGGGTTGAGGCCCCAGAGCACGTCGGGCCCCAGACCCATCTCCTCGAGGCTACCGGGCGGATAGCTCTCCACCAGAACGTGGGACTTGGCTACGAGCCTGAGCAGCAGCTCGCGACCGGTGCGGGTGGCCAGGTTCAGGGTTATCCCCTTTTTGTTGGCGTTGACGAAGAGGTGGGTAGGGCTGGTCTCCATATCGGGCACATTGCCGGGAAACGGACCCCAGTGGCGGCAGATGTCGCCCAGGAAGGGCGGCTCTACCTTTATCACCTCAGCGCCGTAATCGCCCAGGATCCTGGCCGTGAAGGGGCCTGCCGCGCCGGTGCTTATATCGATGACCCTGATCCCGCTCAGTAGGGCCATATTCTTCCTCTCCCGCGCAGCCGAGACTGCCTTATCGACCTCGAGGCCGCTTTGGTCGCTGCATAATGTATCCAGACAACATGACCGTGTCAACGGCGTCGAGCGAGCGCCTCGACCTCTCCCCCAGGGTGGGGTAACATGAAGGGGCAAGCCCCACCAGCGCTGGGAGGAGGTGCCCCCGATGCCTGTGAAGATAGGCATCAACGGCTTCGGACGCATCGGACGCCAGACCTTCAAGGCCATCCGCGACTACTATCGCGACGAACTGCAGGTGGTGGCCATCAACGATCTGGCCGACCCCGCCACCAACGCCCACCTGCTCAAGTACGACTCCAACTACGGGCGCTATCCGGGAAGGGTAGAGGCCCAGGACAACGCCCTGGTCGTCGATGGCGACCGAATCCAGGTCTTGGCTGAGCGGGAGCCGGCCAAGATCCCCTGGGGCGACCTGGGGGTGGAGCTGGTGGTGGAGTCCACGGGCCGCTTCACCGACGCCGAGAAAGCGGCTGCCCACCTGGAGGCGGGGGCGAAGAAGGTGGTCATCACCGCTCCAGCCCGGGGGGAAGACCTGACCATCGTCCTGGGCGTGAACGAGGATATGTATGACCCGGCCCGCCACCGCATCATCTCCAACGCCTCCTGCACCACCAACTGCATCGCGCCGGTGGTGAAGGTCCTGCACGATGCGTTCGGGGTGGAGAGGGGCTTCATGACCACCGTCCACGCCTACACCAACGACCAGGTCATCCTGGACACGGTGCACCGCGACCTGAGGCGGGCGAGGGCCGCCGCCATGAATATCGTTCCTACCACTACCGGCGCCGCCCGGGCCGTGACCCTGGTGATTCCCGAGCTGAAGGGCCGGCTGGACGGCATGGCCTTTCGCGTCCCTGTCTCAACCGTCTCCGTATGCGATTTCGTGGGCACCCTGCAGCGAGAGGTGTCGGTGGAGGAGGTGAACCAGGCCTTCAGGGAGGCGGCCAGCGAGGCCATGCGCGGCATCCTGGACTACACCGACGAGCCGCTGGTCTCTGCCGACTTCAAGGGCGACCCCCACAGCGCCATCGTCGATGGACAGTCCACCATGGCCAGTGGCAACCTGGTGAAGGTGGTGGCCTGGTACGACAACGAGTGGGGCTACGCCTGCCGCGTGGCCGACCTCTGCGCCTTCATCGCCCGCAAGGGCCTCTGAGGACGCCCTGCGACTCGCCTGTCTGCGGGAGAGGGGCGCTCCCTTTCCTGGCCACCCCCTTCGGCCGTAGACTAGAAGCTGGCAATGTTCGATGCCCTGACCGATAAGCTGCAGGCCGTTTTCCGCCGCCTGGGCGGCCGCGGCACCATCAGCGAGAAGGACCTGGACGAGGCCCTGCGCGAGGTGCGCCTGGCCCTGCTGGAGGCCGATGTCCACTTCCAGGTGGTGCGCCAGTTCGTGGGGCGGGTGCGGGAGCGGGCCCTGGGAGCCCAGGTGCAGCGCAGCCTCAGTCCGGCCCAGCAAGTCATCGACATCGTCCATCAGGAGCTGAAGGAGCTGCTGGGGGGCGGCCACGCTCGCCTGGAGCTGTCGTCATCCCCGGCGGTAGTGATGCTGGTGGGCCTCAAGGGATCGGGCAAGACCACCACCGCGGCCAAGCTGGCCCTGCACTTGCGTCGCCAGGGCCAGCGCCCCCTGCTGGTGGCCGCCGACCCCTACCGGGTGGCAGCGGCCGAGCAACTGCAGGCCCTGGGCCGAGGGCTGGGCGTGCCCGTCCTGGCCCCAGTCGATGGCCTCTCCCCCAGCGAGCTGGCCCGCCGGGCGCTGGACGCCGGTCGACAGGACGGGGCCACGGTGCTGGTGGTGGACACCTTCGGCTGCCTGCGCCTGGACCCCGAGGAAATGGAGTCCCTGCGAGGCCTGCGGGAGGCCTTCTCCCCCAGCGAGGTCCTCCTGGTGGCCGACGCCATGACCGGCCAGGAGGCAGTGCGGACGGCCCAGGCCTTCCACGAGGCGCTGGGGCTAACGGGGCTGGTGCTCACCAAGCTGGACGGCGACGCCCGTGGCGGGGCCGCCCTCTCGGTGCGAGCCGTCACTGGGGTGCCCATTAAGTTCGTGGGCACGGGCGAGAGGCCCGACGCCTTGGAGCCGTTCCACCCCGACCGTTTCGCAGGCCGCATCCTGGGCATGGGCGACGTCCTCACCCTCATCGAGAAGGCCAAGGAGCAGGTCAGCCGCCAGGAGGCAGAGGAGCTGGCCCACCGCGCCCGCCGCGGCGAGATCACCCTGGAAGACCTGCTCCTGCAGTTCCAGAGGGTCAAGAAGATGGGGCCTATCCAGCAGCTGCTGGGCATGGTGCCCGGCTTCGCCGCCATCAAGGGGCAGTTGCCGGCGGAGGCCCTCGACGAGCGCTATCTCAAGCGTGCAGAGGCTATAATACTGTCCATGACGCCGGAGGAGAGGCGGCGGCCGGAGATAATAGACGGCAGTCGTCGGCGTCGCATCGCCCGCGGCTCGGGCACCAGCCCGGCCGAGGTGAACCGTTTGCTGGAACAGTACTGGCAGGTGCGCCGGCTGATGCAGGCCATGGCCAAGGCCCAGGGCCGCCAGGTCCTCTCCCGTTGGCCCAAGTCCTGAACCGCCACGCAGGAGGTGCCGCCTTGCTCCGAATAAGGCTTTCCCGTATGGGCAGACGCAACCGCCCCTTCTACCGCATCGTGGTGGCCGATGCCCGTGCCCCCAGGGACGGCCGCTTCGTGGAGATCATCGGCCATTACGACCCCCTGCCCGATCCGGCCAAGGTGGAGGTGAACGAGGAGCGGGCCATTTACTGGCTCAAGCAGGGAGCCCAGCCCAGCGAGGCGGTGGCCAAGCTCCTCACCAGGCTGGGCATAATGGAGAAGGCAGGACTCCCGCCCTATGTCTACACCAAGCACCTGGCACGCATCCAGGCCGCTAAACAGGAGTGAGGCCCCATGAAGGAGCTGGTGGAACTGGTGGCCAGGGCCATCGTCGACCATCCAGACCAGGTGCAGGTCACAGAGGAAGACGGGGGCGATCAGGTGATCCTGCGCCTGCGGGTGGCCGAGGAGGACATGGGCCGCATCATCGGCCGGCAAGGGCGCATCGCCAATGCCCTGCGCACCCTGCTGCGGGTGGCGGCAGCCCGCCGCGGAGTGCGGGCCGTCCTGGAAATAGGCTGACCATCCCCCGTGAGAGCATGGCCCGACGAGGCCCTGCTCCCCCCGAGGACGTCCGCGAGGGGTTCGTGGCCGTGGGCAGAGTGGCCCGACCCTTCGGCCTGGAGGGAGAGCTGCTGGTGGACCCCCTGGCCGAACCAGAGGTGCTGGCCCCCGGTCGTTACGTCTTCCTGGAGGGGCGAAGGCTTCGAGTCCTCTCCTGCCGCTGGCAGCGGGGTCGCGCCGTCCTGAGGCTGGAGGGCATCGAGGACCGCACGGCCGCCGAGGCCTATCGCTTCCGCTATCTGGAGGTGCCCCAGGAGGAGTTGGGTCCCCTGGGCGAAGGCGAGTACTACTACTTCCAGCTGGTGGGGCTGCAGGCCGTCACCAGCAGCGGAGAACGGCTGGGCACCGTCCGCCAGGTCATGGAGACGGGCGGAGGCAACCAGGTCCTGGTAGTCCACGGGCCACGAGGAGAAGTGCTGCTGCCAGCCGTGGAGGACTTCGTGCGGGTCGACCTGGAAGCGGGGCTGGTAGTGGTTGAGGACGTGCCAGGACTCCTGCCCGAGGCCCGCTAGCGCCCCCCTCCTCGACGCGCTTCGCCCGTCTTCCCCGAACAGGCTGATGGCGGAGGCCCGAGGCCTCAGCGAGCCCGTCCCTGTCTTTCCTGCCCTTCACTTCCTATGGGGGTATTGGCCTTAAAGATTAAAGTTCTATAATCGTCGTGACGGCCGCGGGGCGAAAGGCATGACCACGCCGAGGCTTTCGGGCATCTCCGTCGTCTTTCCCTGCTACAACGATGGTGGCACCATCGCCAGCATGGTGCTGGCCGTGCGGGAGCTGCTGCCCCGCCTGGCCGACGAGTACGAGATCATCGTGGTGGACGATGGCAGCCGCGATTATGCTCCCCAGGTGCTGTGCCAGCTCCAGGCCCTGGTGCCAGAGCTGAAGGTGATCGTCCATGACCGTAACCGCGGCTACGGGGCAGCGGTGCGGGCGGGCCTGATGGCCGCCAGCAAAGAGTTCGTTTTCTACACCGATGGCGATGCCCAGTACGACCCTCGCGATCTGGAGCTGCTGGCAGCCGCCCTCACGCCCGAGGTGGACGTGGTCAACGGCTACAAGGTTGGGCGGGGCGATGGCGTGCACCGTCGCCTGGCCGGCGCCCTTTACAGCCGGGCCGTCCGCGGCCTCTTCGGCCTGCCCGTGCGAGACGTGGACTGCGACTTTCGCCTCATTCGTCGCTCCCTGCTGGGACAGGTGGAGCTGGAGCTGGACAGCGGCGCCTTCTGCGTGGAGCTGGTGAAGAGGCTGCAGTTGGCGGGCGCCCGCTTCGCCGAGGTGCCGGTGCGTCACTACCCTCGGCCCTACGGGCGGTCCCAGTTCTTCCGTCTGGGCCGCATCCTGCGCACCCTCAGGGACCTGGTCCGCCTGCGCCGACAGTTGGCGGCACGGCGGCCCGCCGCGCCCGAGCCCGAGCAGGTGGTGGCCCAGCGCCTCCCTCACGGGGAGTGAGGGGATTGCAGCCAGCCGAGTTCGAGGCGACCTTCCGCCTGGAAGACGGCCACTGGTGGTTCGTGGGCATGCGCCGCATCGCCGCTGCCCTGCTGAACTCGCTGCCCGAGGCCGGCTCCTGGCAGAGGCTGCTGGACGTGGGCTGCGGCACGGGCGGCAACCTGGCCCTCCTGGCCCGCTATGCCGGGCAAGTGGTGGGCCTGGACGTGTCGCCCACTGCCCTGGAGCTTTGCCGACGCCGCGGCCCCTGGCCGCTGTTGCTGGGCTCGGCCGACGCTCTCCCCTTCGCCGATGGCTCCTTCGATGCCCTGGCCACCTTCGATGTGCTGTGCCAGCTCCCCCCAAGCGCCGATGAGGCGGCCCTGGCCGAGTTCCATCGCGTGCTGCGGCCGGGGGGGGCGCTGCTGGTGCGGGTTCCCGCCTACCAGTGGCTGTGGTCCGACCACGACCGGGTGCTCCGCACCCACCACCGCTACGGGGCCGGCGAGTTGGGCCGCAAACTGGGGCGGGCGGGATTCGAGGTGTTGCGCCTGACCTATGCCAACACCCTTCTCTTCCCTGTGGCCGCTGTCCGCCGCCTGCTGCAGCGGGCCGGCATCGGCGGCGGCAAGAGCGACCTGGTGCCCGTGCCGGGGCCCGTTAACCGCGCCTGCCTGGCCCTGATGACCCTGGAGGCGACCCTGGTCCGGTCCGCCAGCCTGCCCTTCGGCCTGTCGGTGGTGGCCCTGGCCCGCAGAACGGGATGAGCGTGGACGTCTCCGCCTGGGCGAGGGGCCGCCGCGTTTTGGTGACGGGCGGCCTGGGCTTCATCGGCAGCAACCTGGTGCGGCGCCTGGTCGCCCTCGGGGCGAGGGTCACGGTGCTGGACTGCCTGCTTCCCGGCCAGGGGGGCGACCCCTATAACCTGGCAGGTGTGGAGGGGGCGGTCGAGGTCTGCATCGGCGACATGCGGGACGCCGACCTCTGCCGGCGGCTGCTGGAGGGACAGGAGGCGGTATTCAACCTGGCCGCCCATACCAGCCACCTGGGCAGCATGGAAGACCCCTTTCTAGATCTGGAGATGAACTGCCGCGCCCACCTCTGCCTGCTGGAGGCCGTCCGAGCCGTCAGCCCTGAGGCGGTGGTGGTCTACACCGGCAGCCGCTCTCAGTACGGGCGAGCGCTCTACCTGCCGGTAGACGAGGAGCACCCCCAGCGCCCCACCGATATAAACGGGGTGCACAAGAAGGCTGCCGAAGAGTATCATCTCCTCTATGCCCGGGTGCACGGGCTGCGCGTCTCTTGTCTGCGGCTGGCCAACGTCTATGGCCCCCGAATGCCGGTGCGGGATGCGCGCCACGGCTTTCTGGGCTGGTTCGTTAGGCTGGCCCTGGAGGGTGGCGTGCTGAAGGTCTACGGCGACGGCAGCCAGCAGCGCGACCTGGTATATGTCGACGACGTGGTAGACGCCTTGCTGGTGGCGGCGGCCGACTCCAGGGCCTGGGGGCAAGTCTTCAACGTGGCCAGCGGCTCCCCCACCACCGTGGGCGAGGTGGCGCGACTGTTGGTCCAGGCGGCCGGGCAGGGGAGGGTAGAAACGGTCCCCTTCCCCAGGGAAGCGGCCAGCATCGAGGTGGGGGACTTCTACGCCGACTGCCGCAAGATAGCCTCCCTGCTGGGATGGCAGGCGCGCACCGCCCTTCCCGAGGGGCTGGCCCGAACCCTGGCCTTCTTCCGCGAGCACCGGGAGCACTACCTGGAGCGATAGCCATGGTGCCATTGGTGGACCTGACCCGTCAGTTCCGAGCCCTGCGGCCGCAGTTGGAGAAGGCGGCCCTGGCAGTGATGGCCAGCGGCCGTTACATCCTGGGGCCGGCGGTGGAGGCCTTCGAGGCCCAGTTCGCCCAGTACGTGGGCGCCAGGCATGGCATCGCCGTCAGCAGCGGCACCGAGGCCATCCGTCTGTCCCTGGTGGCGGCGCGGGTTGGCCAGGGCGACGAGGTCATCGCTCCCGCCTTCACGGCAGTGCCGACAGTGGCCGCCATCCTGGCCACGGGCGCCAGACCGGTGCTGGTGGACATCGACCCCAAGACCTACACCATCGACGTAGACCAGGTGCGAGCAGCTATCGGGCCGCGCACGGCCGCCATCGTGGCCGTGCACCTGTATGGCCACCCGGCCGACATGCGCCGGCTGCAGGAGCTGGCCAACAGCCGCAGCCTCCTGCTGGTGGAGGACGCCTGTCAGGCCCACGGCAGCACCTACGAGGGCCAGCGGGTGGGAGGGCTGGGGCACCTGGGCTGCTTCAGCTTCTACCCCACCAAAAACCTGGGGGCCATGGGCGACGGTGGCATGGTGGTGACCAACGACGACAGCCTCGCCCGTCGCCTGCGCATGCTGCGCAACCACGGCCAGCGTTACCGCTTCCACCACTCGTACCACAGCCTCAACAGTCGCTTCGACGACCTGCAGGCGGCCATCCTCTCGGTGAAGCTGCCCCACCTGGACGCCTGGAACGAGCGCCGACGCCAGCTGGCCCAGCGATACCGACGAGAGCTGGCCGAGGGCCCCCTGGCCCTGCCGGTGGAGGAGCCCTGGGCCGGCCACAATTACCACCTGTTCGTGGTGCGGGTCGAGGACCGGGACGACTTCCGCTTCCGTCTGCAACAGATGGGAGTGGAGAGCGACGTCCACTACCCGACTCCGGTGCACCTGCAACCCGCCTACTGGCGCCTGGGCTACCGACAGGGTGACCTGCCCGTGAGCGAATGGGCCGCCCAGCGAGTGGTAACGCTTCCTCTCTTTCCGGAGATGACGGAGGAGGAAATTCAGGCGGTGGTGTCAGGGGTCAGGGCCGCGCTGGCCGGGAGCAGGCCGCCCCAGCCGCCGCCAGGCCGCGGCGGCTAGCCGCCGTAGGGCACCCCCTGCAACAGCCGGCTCTCGTACTGGCGGCGATAGTACTCGCGGAAGACGGGGTCCTCGATGATGGGCCGCCACCACCAGGGGTTGTCCCGGTACCAGGTCACCGTCCGCTCCAGGGCACTGGCGAAGTCCACCTCCCGGGTCCAGCCCAGCCGCCGTGCCTTGGTGGAGTCCAGGGTGTAGGAGCGATCGTGGCCCGGACGGTCGGCCACGAAGCGTATGAGGCTGCGAGGCTTGCCCAGGATGTCCAGAATGGCCTCGGCCAGCCGCAGGTTCTCCTGGGGGTTGTCGGCGCCCACGTTGTAGACCTGACCCGGCTCGCCCTGCTGCAGAATCAAGTCCAGGGCGCGGCAGAAGTCCTCCACATACAGCCAGTCGCGCACCTGACGACCGTCGCCGTACAGGGGGAGGGGAAGGTCCTGCAGGGCGCTGGTGACGAACAGGGGCACCACCTTCTCCGGGTGCTGTCGCGGCCCCACGATGTTCACCGGCCGCACGATGACCACCGGCAGGCCATGAGCGGCATGGAACGATAGACAGAGGAGATCGGCCCCCGCCTTGCTGGCGGCGTAGGGGTTGCGGGGTCGCAGGGGGTCTTCCTCCCGGGCCGGGTGCTGCCAGGAGCTTTCTCCGTAGACCTCGTCGGTGGAGATATGCACCAGCTTGCGCAGATGACGGTGCCGGCGCAGGGCGTCCAGCAGCACAAACACGCCGTGCACGTTGGTGGCAATGAAGCTGGCCCCGTCCATGAGGGAGCGGTCCACATGGGTCTGGGCAGCGAAGTTGACTATGTAGTCCACCTCCGCCACCAGCTCGTTCACCAACCGCGAGTCGCGCACGTCCCCCAGGATGAACCGGTAGCGGGGGTCGCCCTCCGCCTCCAGCAGGTTGCTGGGGTTGCCGGCGTACGTTAGGCAGTCCAGGTTGATGACCTGGACGTCCTGATAGGTGCGCAACAGATAGAGGATGAAGTTGCTGCCGATGAAGCCACAGCCCCCGGTCACCAGCAGGCGCAGTCCGTTCCTCATGGCCCCCCATCCAGCAAGCGGATTCGCGAGTGGTCTGCCAGGGCGAGACTGAAGCGGCCCCCATCGCTGAAAGGGCCGCTGATGGCCGCCTGGCGGCCGATGAGGCAGCCCTCCAGGGGCCAGGCTATGCGCTCCAATACGGCCCCGTCCATCACCACGCTGTCTTGCAAGGAGACCTGCTCCAGGCGGCAGTCGCGGCCGATGGCCACGAACGGCCCCAGCCTGCAGTCCCGGACCTGCGCCCCGGCCCCTATGACCAGGGGGCCTGTGAGGTGGCTACGCTCCACACAGGCCCCCGCCTCTATCACCACCGGCCCCTCCAGCATCGACTCAGCGTCCACGACGCCTTCGTTGCGGGCGGAGATGCACTGCAGGGCGACACGGTTCGCTTCTAGTATGCTTTCCAGCGAGCCTACGTCAACCCATGGCGACTGCAACAGCCGATATTCGACCCGCTGGCCGTCCTCTATGAGCCGCTGAATGGCGTCCGTCAGCTCCAGTTCGCCCCTCCAGGAGGGACGGAGGCCTGACAGAGCGGCCCACACGCCTCTGTCGAACATGTAGACGCCCACGATGGCCAGGTTGGAGGGAGGCTCCTCGGGCTTCTCGACCACCCGCAGCACCCTCTGCCCGTCCGCTACCGCCACCCCGAAAGAACGGGGGTCCGGCACTGGATGCAGCAGGAGCTGGCAGGCGGGGCGCCGCTCCAGGAAGGCGCGTACGTGGGGGCGGATGCTCTCCGCCAGCAGGTTGTCGCCCAGAAAGACCACGAAGGGATCGTCACCCAAGAAAGGGCGCGCCGTCAGCACCGCGTGGGCGAGTCCGAGGGGCGCCTCCTGTTCGATATATGTCACCCGCAGGCCGAAGGCCGAGCCATCTCCCACCGCTTCACGGATCTGGTCGCCCGTCTGGCCGACCACAATGCCCACGTCGCGGATACCGGCCGTGGCCATCTGTTCCAAGGCGTAGAAGAGGACAGGCCGGTTGGCTACCGGCAACAGCTGCTTGGCGTGACAATAGGTGAAGGGCCGTAAACGTGTGCCCTGTCCCCCGCTGAGGACGAGCCCCTTCAGGGGGCAGCGTTCAACCACGGGCACCCTCCCTGACCGGTGGCAGAAGCCCCTCCTTGCGGGGCCCCTCGCTGGCAGCCTGCCCCCCGACGCCCAACACGCCCCGCCTGAAGGGGCCTCCTACATTAAAATAACGTATGGGACGTCTATCCGCTTCTCCCCAGCACAACGGTTTTCGCCCCTATCTGCACCCTCTTATACAACCTGCGCCATTCCAGCGCCAGCCATAGGGCGAGCACGGGCAGGAACTGGACCGCCGCCATGAGGGGCCGCCCGGGGCTGAGGCCCCAGTGGCGCTGGAAGTTGAGCAGCAGGGTGGGGCCGCGGTGGGCAGCCAGCATGCCAATGAGGGTGAAGGCCCCAGCTACCAGGGCGGCCCGGTCGGCCAGGGGCGCCGCCAGGGCCATCACCCAGGTGATATACCAGGGGTTGAAAATGCCCGAGGCGATGACAAGGTAGAAAAGCATAGCGTGATAGCAGGCCCGCACCAGGGCCTCTCCTCCGCCGCGCAGTCGCCAGAGCACTATGCCGTAGGGCACCAGGAATATGGCCAGCGCCACAGCCTGGGCGACATCCATGGCCGCCTGCCGGGACATGATGTCGTTGAGGCCGAAATAGAGGGTCTCGGGCAAGGACACGTACAGCCAGGTGCGCTCGTCGCTGGCCAGGGCGCGGAAGGTGTCGATCCCGCGCCAGAAGGGCGCGAGGGTCGCCACCCCCACCACCACCGCCAGGGCGGCCCCCAACCCCAGCATCGCCCTTCCTCGCCAACTGCCCCTTCGCCACCCGTACCAGAGCACCAGTGGCACCAGTACCAGGGTGACATACTTGCTCAGGACCGAGAGGGCCAGCAGAGGCAGGGAGAGGAGCCAGCGCTCCCGCACAGCGAAGTAGAGGGCCAGCACGGCGAAGAACATCATCACCACATCGTTGTGTCCGTCCACGGCCGTGACGAACAGGAGGAGGGGATTCCAGGTGTAGATGGTGGCCGCCAACCTCCTCCGCTCGGGAGCCAACTGGCCGGCCAGCAGCCACACCCCTACCCCCGTCAGCAGATGGAAGACCAGGGCCAGGGACTTGTAAGAAAGCACCACCATGGCCGGGTCACGCTGGGGAAGCAGCTGAGGGAACCAGAGGGAGAGGATCCATACGGGGCCGTAGGGGGCGGGCGAGTTCAACCAGTCGGAGTAGGCGACGTAGCGGTCCCAGGAATACTGGCTCGGCGTCTCTACCAGGGGATTGCCCCCGTGCAGCCAGAAGATCCGCCCTTCCATGATGTAATGAAAGACGTCGTTGGAGGTGACGGGGTACGAGGGCAACAGGGCCACACCGAGCAAGGCCGCCAGCAGGAAGGGCAGGACATCCAGCCAGCGGGGACCTCGCTGGGCAGCGCCCCAACAGGCCAGGCCATAGAGGGCGAAGAGGGCTACAGCGAGCAGACCGAAGAGGGCGACATCGTCCCAGTCGTAGCGGATCAGGAAGGCCAGTTCCCGCCGGGGCCGTCCCAGCATGTCCCACAGCCACCAGCGGCGGGCGATGAAGTAGTGGTGCAGGGCGGCGCTGACCGCAGCGGACACCAGGAGCGCCAGGACGCCCCACAGCACGGGGCTCACGCGGCGAAGAGGCCCGACGGATACCATCGGCCCTGCGTTCCCCCTTCCCGTTTTCCCCTGTCGCCTCTGTCGCTAGGCTCGCTGGCGTCCGCGCTGGACGTGGCGAGCTTCCTCCTCCCCGAGCGGCGGCGTCCCGTGGCCTGACCTCCGAGACCTTTACCAGCGACGACCTGGCGCGAGGGGCCAGCGGGTGACCACGAGCAGCGCCTCCAGACCCAGCAGACGGCGGTCCATCACTCCAGCTCCAGGCTGATGTCCAGGGCCGGGGCCGAGTGGGTGATGGCGCCCACCGAAATGTAGTCCACCCCCGTTTCGGCCACCTGCCGCACGTTCTCGAGCGTGATGCCGCCCGACGCCTCCAGCACGGCGCGTCCCTTGGCCAGGGCCACCACCTGGCGCATGTCCTCGAGGGGCATGTTGTCCAGCAGAAGGGAGTCGGCACCGGCGGCCAGAGCCTCTTCCGCCTCGGCCACGGTTGTCACCTCCACCTGGACCCACATACTCGGGTTGGCCTTCTTGGCCAGGCGCACGGCATCGGCGATGCCCAGGCCGCGGGCGCGCAGGGCAGCCAGGTGGTTGTCCTTCACCAGCACGCCATCGGCCAGGCTCAGGCGGTGGTTGGTCCCGCCGCCCACCCGCACGGCATACTTCTCCAGAGTGCGCAGGCCCGGGGTCGTCTTGCGGGTGTCGCGCAGGCGGACGCCGGTGCCCTGCAGCCGCTCCACATAGCGGGCAGTGAGGGTAGCTATGCCCGACAGGCGCTGCAGGTAGTTGAGGGCCACCCGCTCCGCGCGCAGGATAGAGGCCACCGACCCCTCCACCACTGCCAGCCGGTCGCCACGGCCGACGCGGGCCCCCTCCTCGACGAGGGGGACAAAGCGCAGGGTCGCGTCCATGGCGGCGAAGACCGCCCGGGCCACGGGCAGGCCCGCTATCACCCCCGCGGCCTTGGCCAGCAGCACAGCCCGTCCCTGCTGCTCCTCGGGCACCAGGGCAGCAGTGGTGACGTCGTCGTAGGCGCGGTCCTCCAGCAGGGCATTCTCGGCCAGGCGGCGCAGGTGCGCCTCGTGTAGCGACAGGGACGGAGGCGTCGTCATCGCCGTCGTTCCTCCCGACAGCGCCGGAAGACGATATGCCGCCGCCACTCCTCCCGCGGCTGTGGGTGGTCAAGACGATAGTGGACGCCCCGGCTCTCCTCCCGCAGCAGGGCAGCCTCGGTCGTCAGACGGGCACAGGTCAGGAGGTTGGCCAGCTCGTGGGACTGCCGGTCGGAGGGCGGCGGCAGGGCCGCCTGCCAGGCCCGCAGTAGGGCAGCCGCCCGCGTCAGGCCCGCGCCGTCGCGGACGATGCCCACGTCCTCCCACATGAGGGACTGGAGCGCCTCCAGGGTCGGCGCCGGCGCCTCGGCCGGGTCGGGTGGAGGCAGCTCGACAGCCGCTGGCGACAGGGGGGCGTGGCCAGCGGGAGCCTCGGCCGTGCGCCGCACCAGTTGACGAGCGAACACGACGCTCTCCAACAAGGAGTTGGAGGCCAGGCGATTGGCCCCGTGGACGCCGGTGCAGGCGCACTCGCCGCAGGCGTAGAGGCCGGGGAGGGTGGTCTGTCCCCACAGGTCGGTGCGGATGCCGCCGATAGTGTAGTGGGCGGCGGGCGACACCGGCACCGGCTCACGGGCGATGTCGAGGCCCAGCTCCAGGCAGGTGCGGTAGACCTGGGGGAAGCGGGCCGCCACCCTCTCCCTGGGCAGGTGGCTCATGTCCAGCAACACGTGGTCCGACCCGACGGCCCTCATCTCAGCGACCATGGCCCTCACCACCACATCGCGGGGCGCCAGCTCCGCCTGAGGATGGTATCGTGGCATGAAGCGCTCGCCGCGGGGGTTGAGCAACACCGCCCCTTCGCCGCGGACGGCCTCGGTGATCAGGAAGGGAGGGGCGCCGGGCCTGCGCAGGGCCGTGGGATGGAACTGCACGAACTCCATGTCCATTATCTCGGCCCCGGCACGGTAGGCCAGGGCTATGCCGTCGCCGGTGGCCACGGGCGGGTTGGTGGTGTAGCGGAACATGCGCCCGGCGCCGCCGGTGGCCAGCACCAGGAACCGGCAGGCATAGGACACCTTCTCGCCGGTGGGCCAGTGCAGCGTCTCTATCCCCACAGCCCTTCCTTCGTCCACCACGATGCGGGTGGCCAGGCAGTGCTCGCGCACCGGTATGCGGGCGGCGCGGACAGAGGCGGCCAGGGCAGCCTCCACGTGCGCTCCGGTGGCGTCCCCGCCGGCATGGAGGACGCGGGGCAGGGAGTGACCGCCCTCCCGCGCCAGGGCCACCTCGCCTTCCACCGTGTCGAAGGGGACGCCAAGGCGCACCAGGTCCTGAACGGCCTCGGCTGCCTCTTCCACCATCACCCGCGCTGCAGCCTCGTCCACGAGGCCGGCACCGGCTGCGATGGTGTCCCGCAGGTGCAGTTCGGGGGAGTCGCCGGGCCCCACCGGGGCAGCTATCCCCCCCTGCGCCCAACGGGTGTTGGTGTCGTCGATGGCCCCCTTGGTCAGGACCAACACCGTGCCCCGCTCGGCAGCCAGAAGGGCAGCATACAGGCCGGCAATGCCGGAGCCGACGACGACGTAGTCATAGGCAGCGGCCATGACGCTATCCCTCGAGGGGATAGTAGCACGCCAGGAAGGGGGAGGTCAGCCGAGGTCGCTCTCGGCCAGCCAGCGGACCAACCGGTGCTGCTCGGCCGTCTCCGGGTAGGAGCCTGCCCGCCGCACCAGGTCCAGCGCCTCCTCCAGGGGCACCCCCAAAGCGAGCAGCACCCCCACAGCGGCGGTGCCGGTGCGCCCCACCCCCGCCGAGCAGTGCAGCAGCAGCCTCTCCCCCCGCTGCAGCCGCTGGGCCGTCCGCTCCAGAAAGCGACGGAATTCCTCGGGGTCCTGAGGAACGCCGCCGTTGTCGATGGGGCAGGTTTCCACCGGGAAGGGCAGAAGGCCGGCGGCGATGGCCTCGGCGTACTCGGGCGACTTGTCTGCCACCTCATCGGGCGGGGCCAGGCTGACGATGCCAGTGACGCCCAGTTCCAGCGCCCGCTCGATGTCGGTCTGCAGGGGGCGCTGGCGTCCTGGCATGGCCATCAGGTAGAGCTGGCCGGGCACACCGGGCGGCAGCTCTACGCGTCGTATCTCGTCCCAGCGCATGGTGGCATCCAGATGGGAAGTGTAGAGGGGGCCGTGGAGAGACGCTAGAGCACGCGCACGGACCCGATAGCCATCTTCAGCGCAGCCTCTCGCGGACCTGACTCGGACCTCCGGACAAGCCGTCACGGCTTTCGGGACCGACCCGGCGCAGGACGGGCAACGCCCCGCGGCCTCCAGCCCTCCGTGGCCGCCTTCATGCTCGCCGTGTAGTGGCCCCCGGTCACGCCACTTGGGTCAGGTCCAGGACGCGGGCGGCCATCACGTCCACCAGCCCCTTATCGGTCACCCGCAGGTCGGGGATGACGGGCAGCGCCAGGAAGGAGAGGACGGCGTAGGGGGCGTGCACTGTCGCGCCCAGCTCCCTCGCCGCTGCCTCCACCCTCTCCAGGCCCTCGGCCACCTCCTCCAGCGGCCGCGGCGACATGAGGCCGGCGATGGGCAGGGGAAGGGAGGCCAGCACCCGCCCCTCGCACACGGCCGTGAGGCCCCCCTGCATGCGCCATATCTCCTGGCAGGCCAGGAGCATATCGCCATCGTCGGCGCCGACGATGACGATGTTGTGGGAATCGTGGGCGAAGGAGGAAGCGATGGCCCCGCGCTTGAGGCCGAAGCCCTTGACGAAGCCCACGCCCACGTTGCCGGTGCCCCGGTGACGCTCCACCACTGCCAGCTTGAGCACGTCCTGGGAGGGGTCCGGCAGCACATAGCCGTCCTGCCGCGGCAGCTCCGCCTCCACCCGCCGGGTGATGATCTGCCGGGGCACGATTTCGATGATGGGAAGGGGGCCTGGCCGCGCCCGCACCCGGAAGGCCTCGGTGCTGAGGGGCACCGGACGCACCGTGTTCAGGAGCCAGCGGGGGATGCGGCGCACGCCCTGGAAAAGGGCGCGGCCGTCCTGGGCCACCAGCTGGCCCCGGTAATAGACCTGACGCGGACGCAGGTCGTTCAGGTCGTCGGCCACGATGAGGTTGGCCACGTATCCCGGCGCCACGGCGCCCCGGTCGCGCAGGCCGAACCAGAGGGCCGGATGCAGGGTGGCCATCTGTATGGCCCGCACTGGCCGCAACCCCAGGCGAATGGCCTTCCTGACCACCGCGTCCATGTCGCCGTCGTACAGCAGGTCGCGACAGGAGCGGTCGTCCACCACCAGCAGACAGCGGGGATAGGTGTCGTCGTTGACCAGGGGCAGGAGCTCCTCCAGGTTCTTCTCGGTGGTCCCCTCGCGGATCATCAGGAACATCCCCCGCCTCAGCTTCTCCAAGCCCTCGTGGTGCTGGGTGGTCTCGTGGTCCGAGCGGGGGCCGGCGGCCAGGTAGGCGTTGAGGGCCTTGCCGCTCACCTTGGGAGCATGGCCGTCGAGAGGGTGGCCCCAGGCGGCCACCAGCTTGTCCAGACAGTCGCGGTCCCCCTGGATGACGCCAGGGAAGTTCATCATCTCCCCCAGGCCGATAGCCTCGGGCCAGCGCAGGGCAGTCTTGATCTCCCGCGGCCCCAGGGTGGCGCCCGAGGTCTCTAGGTCGAAGGTGGCGGGCACACAGGAAGGCACCACCAGAAAGACGTCCAGGGGCAGGCGACGGGCATCCCGCAGATAGCGGCGCAGGCCCCGCAGGCCGGCCACATTGGCCAGCTCGTGCAGGTCCGTCACCACGCTGGTGGTCCCCCGCGGCACCACCGCCCGCGCGTACTGGTCCACATAGAGGTAAGAGCTCTCCAGGTGCACGTGGCCGTCGATGAAGCCTGGCAACAGGTAGGCACCCCTCAGGTCGGTCACCACCCGCGCCTGGTAATCGGGGCCGATGCCGGCGATGTAGCCGTCCTTGACCAGCACATCCCCCTCTTCGATCTCGGCCGTGAAGACGTTGACGATGCGGGCGTTGCGGAAGAGCAGGTCGCCCGGCTCGTCGCCGCGGGCGGCGGCGATGACCCGGTCCAGGTGTGCGGGCGGCTGCGGTCGGCCCATGTCTATCCCTCCCCGTCCAGGACGTAGACGTCGGGCAGATTGCGGTAGCGCTCGGCACAGTCCAGGCCGTAGCCCACCAGGAAATCGTCGGGCACCAGGAAGCCCAGGTAGTCTACCCTGATGCCCGCCTCGTGCGCCCTGCGCTTCATGAGCAGGGCGCAGATGCGCAGACTGGCTGGCCCCTGCGACTGCAGGTAGCGTCGCACCTCGTCCAGCGTCAGCCCCGTGTCCACGATGTCTTCCACCAGCAGCACATGACGGCCGCGCAGGTCGCAGCGCGGGGCGTGGTAGATGCGGACCTGGCCGCTGCTCTCCTTTCCCTGGCCGTAGCTGGCGGTGCCGATGAAGTCTATCTCCACCGGCAACCGCAGGCGACGGGACAGGTCGGCCAGGAAGACGAAGCTGCCCTTGAGGGTGCCCACCAGCACCGGCTGGGTGCCTCGGTAGTCGCGGGCGATCTCGCCGGCCAGCTCGCCGACACGGCGTCGTAGCTGGGCACGGCCGATGAGGCGCTTGAGGGCGGTGCGACGGGCCAAGGGTTCCTTCCCCCGCCCCATTTTACGGCAAGTTGGCGGCCGCTGATATCAGGGGACAGAGAGCATCCGCTCCAGGGCCAGGCGGGCGTAGTGGGCCGTCTCCTCGTCCACCTTCACCTGGTTGACCACCCGCCCCCGGGCCAGCTCCTCCAGCACCCAGCACAGGTAGGCAGGGTGGATGCGGTACATGGTGGAGCAGGGGCAGACCACCGGGTCGAGGCAGAAGACCAGCTTGTCGGGGTTCTCCCGCGCCAGCCGGGAGACCAGGTTGATCTCGGTGCCCACGGCCCACTTGGTCCCCGGAGGCGCCTCAGCGATGGTCTTGGCGATGAACTCGGTGGAGCCGTCCATGTCCGCAGCCTGGACGACCTCCATGCGGCACTCGGGGTGGACGATGACCTTCACGTCGGGGTACTTGCGTCGCGCCTCCTCGATCTGCTGCACGCTGAAGCGCATGTGCACCGAGCAGTGCCCCCGCCAGAGGATGACCTTCGCCCTTCGCAGCTGCTCCAGGGTGTTGCCGCCGAGGCTGCCGTAGGGCAGGGTGTAGTCCCACACGACCGTCTCGTCCAGGGGGATGCCCAGCTTGAGGGCGGTATTGCGTCCCAGGTGCTGGTCGGGGAAGAAGAGGACCTTCTCGGCCCGCTGGAAGGCCCACTCGAACACCCGCTTGGCGTTGGACGAGGTGCAGACGATGCCGTCGTGGCGACCGCAGAAGGCCTTGAGGCTGGCAGCCGAGTTCATATAGGTCACGGGCAGGACGTTGTCGATGCCCGCCTCCTGCAGCTCGTCCCAGCAGGCGTAGACGTCCTCGGGGTCGGCCATGTCGGCCATGGAGCAGCCGGCGGCCATGTTGGGCAGCACCACCTTCTGGTGAGGCTGCGAAAGGATATCGGCCGCCTCGGCCATGAAGTGGACGCCGCAGAAGACGATGAACTCGGCCTCGGGTTGCTGGGCGGCCCACTGGGCCAGCTTGAAGGAGTCGCCGCGGATGTCGGCGAACTGAATGATGTCCTCCCGCTGGTAGTGGTGGCCGAGGACGACGCAGCGGCGGCCCAGGGCCTCCCGCGCGCGGGCGATGCGCTCCTTCATCTCGGCGGCGGTGAGGTGCCAGTATTCCTCAGGGATGTCCTTCTGCCAGAAGGCGAAGGCCCTTTCCTGGGCCAGGGGCCGGGTGTCCAGCTCCCGGTCCACGGGACATTCCATGGCCTCGTTGAGCAGGTCCTCCTCGCTGATGAAGGTCAGGGGCCTCGCCTGCGCCGCCATCGACTTCCCCTTTCTGACTTAGTGTCAGTCTGACACTTTCTTTTGAGGCCAGCCTATCACCCCGCGTCGCCCCTGTCAAGGCTTCCGGGCCAGTTGCCAAAGGCGAGTCCCCGGGCCTGTGGACCGAGTCCGAGGGAGAGCTGTGCGGATAACAGAGCGGCTCGTCCCGCCTCTCGGCGGCCAGGCTGGAGGCGACGGCGGGATTCGAACCCGCGATCGGGGATTTGCAGTCCCCTGCCTTAACCCCTTGGCTACGTCGCCTCGCTGTGGCGGCGGGCCACGACGGGCCCTCACGGCCCGTCCATCAGCATTATAGCCGTCCGCCTGGAGGCCTGCCAGGTCGCTAGGAAACAAATTTGGAGCGGAAGACGGGATTCGAACCCGCGACCTCCTCCTTGGCAAGGAGGCGCGCTACCGCTGCGCTACTTCCGCTCCACAGGCCTGGTGCCGAGGGCGGGATTTGAACCCGCACGCCCTTGCGGGCACCGCCCCCTCAAGGCGGCGCGTCTGCCATCTTCCGCCACCTCGGCACGGGCGGCCATATCCTAAGTTACACCTTCCAGTCCCCCTGTCAACTGGCCTCGCGTCGTCGACGGGGGCCCGAACGCGGCAGCTCCACATGGAAGGTGCTGCCGGCCCCGGGCTCGCTCTCGGCCCAGATGCGCCCCTCGTGCGCCTCCACGATGCTCTTGGCGATGGCCAGCCCCAGGCCAGCCCCTCCGTCCTGGCTGCGGGCCCGGTCCACCCGGTAGAAGCGGTCGAAGATCCGTGGCAGGTGCTCGGCCGGGATGCCGATGCCCGTGTCGGACACCGAAAGCCTGGCCCGGCCAGCGGACTCCCCCACCTGCACTGTGACCTTGCCGCCCGCCTCGGTGAACTTGAGGGCGTTGTCCAGGAGAATGAGCAGCACTTCTCGCAGTCGCGCTTCGTCGCCCCGGATAAGGACGGGGCCATCGGCCAAGCAGGTCAGCTCCAGACCCCTCTCGCTGGCCTGAGGCTCCAGCTGCCTGACCACATCCCGGGCCACGGCTGACAGGTCCACCCGCTTCAGGTCGAGGGAGAGGCGCCCGGAGTCGGCGCGGGCCAGCACCAGCAACTGGGCCACCAACCGGCCCAGGCGCTCGCTCTCGGCCAGGATATCGTTAACGGCCTGCTGGTGAGCGGCTATGGGCTCCTCGGGATGGCGACGCAGCAGCTCGGCGCTGGCCCGAATGAGGGCCAGCGGGGTACGCAGCTCGTGGGAGGCGTCGGCCACGAAAGACCGCTGGCGCTCCAGCGCCTGGCGGATGGGTCGCAGGGCCAGTCCAGCCAGGAAATAGCCCCCCACCGATGCCATGGCCAGGCCAGCGGCTCCACCCCCCACCAGCACCAGCAGCAGGCGCTGCAGGGCATCGGTCTCCGGCTCGCGGCTGCGCCCCACCGCCAGCACGTAACTGCCCCGGGGCCCGCTCATGGGCAGCAGATAGACTCGCATGTCCTCGCCCTGCTGGTCACGGGTGTTGACGAAGACGGGGTCGCCGTTAGCAGCCTCCCTGGTGACCTCGGCCGGGGGCAGGGCGGCCGGGTCGGTGTTGGCGCTGGCCGAAAGCACCTGGCCATCGGCCCGCAGCAGGGCGTAAAAGTAAGGAGCGGACGGCCGCTCCGGCCCCACCCGCACCTGGTCCAGAGGCAGCTGCCGCCGGGACGCCTCCGACAGGCGAGCCACCAGTGACACCACTTCCTTGCTCGCCCTCGAACGCAGGTCGGCGTCGAGACTGCTCAGGAGGGACTGCCGCGTGGACAGATAGACAGCGCTGCCCATGGCCACCAGCACCAGGGCCAGCACCCCAGCGAACCAGAGGGTCAGCCGCAAGCGGGCAGAGGAGAACACTGCGCCCCCTCCCGCCCCATATTACTCCGAGAGCATGTAGCCGTGGCCGCGGACGGTGTGGATGAGGGCCCGCGAGTGGCCCTTGTCCACCTTGCGCCGAAGATAAGCGATATAGACGTCCACCAGGTTGGAGTCGGGAGCGAAGTCGTAGCCCCAGACGTGGTCCAGGATCTGGGTGCGGGTGAGGACCCGGCCGGCGTTGCGCATCAGAAACTCCAGCAGGGCGAACTCCCGCGGCGACAGCTCGATGACCTTGCCCCCTCGTTCCGCCCGCCGCCGCCGCAGGTCCAGCACCAGGTCGGCCACCTGCAGCCGGTCGGGCTCCCGGGGGTCCACCCTTCGACGCCCCAGGGCACGGATGCGGGCCAGCAGCTCCTGGAAGGCGAAAGGCTTGGGGAGATAGTCATCGGCGCCAGCATCCAGGCCTCGCACCCGGTCTTCCACCGAGTCCAGGGCCGTTAGCATCAGCACCGGCACGTCCACCCGCGCCCGCCGCAGGCTGCGGCACACCTCCACCCCGTCCACCTTGGGCAGCAGTATGTCCAGGACGATGACGTCGTAGCTGCCGTCCACGGCCAGAGAGAGGGCCTCCTCTCCGTCGTAGGCCAGGTCGACGCTGTGGCCCTCCTCCTCCAGGACACGCCGCACGACCTGGGCTAGACGGCGCTCGTCCTCGACTACCAGCACCCTCATGGCGCCCTCATTTTAGGCCGGCCTGGATTAGAGTTCGATGAGAAACGGCACGAAACCTGTAACGGGCGGTATAATTGGGACACTAGTTACCTATGGCTGCTCCAAGAGCCGAGCCGGGGTAGGAGGGAGCAGCCATGCTGAACGGGATGGTGCGCTGGGGCCCCTGGGTGGGGCTGACAGGGTTGCTGACCATGCTGGTGGGCCTCGTCTGGGACCTCCGCTTGCACAGGTTGTCGCCCGAGAGCACGGCCCACGAGGGTGTCCTGGCCCCAGAGAACCCGGGCCACCACCTGTTCGCTGCCGGCCTGGCACTTCTGGTGGTCGCCTTCTGCCTCTTCCTGGTGGGGCAGCTGCGGGAAGGCCGCTACGGCGCGGCTGCCCGGCTAGCCCTGGCCGGGGCGCTGGCGACGGTGGCCGGGACGGCGAGCCTGGCCTTGCTGATGGGGGTCTCCGTCGGGGAGCATCAGCATGCCGAGGCGGTAGCCGAACACTCGCAAGACGGTCACGGGGCGCAGGTGGCGATAGCGCCGGAGGCCCACCGACACGACCCGGCGCCCGACCGAAGCTCGGCCCTGCCGGGGGTCCACCACCCCCACGGCACAGGGATCGCCATCACCGCCCAGGAGCTGCTGACAGCCGCGGACGTGCTGCAGCGGGTTCGGGAGACGGCCCGTCGCTACGAGGACGTGAAGGCGGCCGAGGCCGAAGGCTACCGCATGACTACCCGCACCTTCCTGTACCACTATGTCAATCCCCGCTACTACCTGGACAACCGCGTCCTGGACACGGAACGCATCGAGTCCCTGGTCTACGCCCGCGGCCCCGACGGCAACCTGAAGCTGGTAGGCGTGATGTTCATGGCCCGACCCGACCAGACGGCGCCCGACTTCGGCGGCCCCCTTACGGGCTGGCACATCCACGACAACCTCTGCATCAACCCCGCCACCTGGATGGTGGTGGGCCTGGCCGATAGCCCCGACCGCTGCCCGACGGGTTCGGTGCACGTGGTGACTGGAGAGATGCTGCACGTGTGGCTGGTGGACACGCCGGCCGGCGCCTTCGCCGACTCGGAAGAGGTCATACCCTACCTGGCCCAGATGGGGTATCGTGTCCGCTAGACCCCGGCCCTCATCCATTAGAGAAGTCTAGCAACCGCTTAATGGCCTTCTAATGGCGTCGCCTTAGCCTGGGCAGTGGAGACCCAGCGCGAAAGGAGGTGACGCCATGAAACGATGGCTGATAGGTGCCGCCCTGGCCGCAGCGGTGCTCCTGGGCTCCCTGGGGGCGATGACGGTGGCCTCGGCCCAGGACGGCAGCGGGGGCAGCGGCTTCAGCTTCGCCAGCGCCTTCCTGGACCGGCTGGCCCAGAAGCTCGGCATCGGCCGCGACCAGCTGGTCCAGGCCATGCGCGATGCCGCCAACGAGACCATAGACCAGGCAGTGCAGGAGGGGAGACTTACCCAGGACCAGGCCCAGCGGCTGCGCGATCGCATCTCCCAGGCAGAGCCCGGCTTCCCCTGGGGCCGGCGCGGCGGGCGATGGGGGGTGAAGGCCGCCCACGGCGTGGTGCTCCAGTCGGCCGCCCAGGTGCTGGGCATGAGCAGCGACGACCTGACGGCCCAACTGCGCCAGGGCAAGAGCCTCGCGCAGATAGCCCAGGAGAAAGGGATCAGCACCGACGACTTCAAGTCGAGGCTGCTGTCCCAGGTAGACCAGCAACTGGCGCAGCTGGTCCAGCAGGGCCGCCTGACCCAGCAGCAGGCTGACGGGCTCAAGCAGTCCATCCAGAACAACATCGATGCCATCGTGAACGCGCACGGCAAGCCGTGTCCCATGCCCTCCGGCAGCCAAGGGCAGGCCCAGGGCACCGGCACGACGGCCTGACGCGGTAGGTCCCCCTTCCCGGAGCGGGGGCAGGCCTTTCGGGGGCTCCTGCCCCCGCTCCATAATGGAGCGAGACCAGCACGAGGGGTCCGACATGAGACGATTGGCGCTGGCCGTAGGAGCGGCGACGCTGCTGGCCATCGCGGCTGCCGCGGCGGGCGTCGCCTTCTTCCTGTCCCGGAGCGACCCGGTGGAGCTGGTAACGGAGGCCCCGTCCCTGCCCACGGACACCGCCGCCGTAACGCCCACTAGCGACCTGCTGCACTTCGTGGTGGTGCCGGAGCAGTCGGAGGCCAGCTACATCGCCCGCGAGAAGCTGGCCTCCCTGCCAGTGACGTCCGAGGCGGTGGGCCGCACGAACGCCATCAGCGGCGATATCTACCTGACCAGGCAGGGGCTGGCATCCTCGCCGCCGTCAGTGCTGAGGGTAGACCTGCGAACGCTGCGCAGCGACGAGACCCGCCGCGACAACTACGTCCGTAACAACACCCTGCAGGCCGACCGCTTCCCTTATGCCGAGTTCGTCCTGGAACGGGTCGATGGCTTTCCTCCTGACTATCGCGAGGGGGAGGAGGTAGCCCTGCGGCTGTCGGGGACCATGACCATCCGCGGCACCTCGCGGCCCATGACCTTCGACGCCCGTGCCCGCTATGGCGGAGGCACCTTGACAGGCGTAGCTCATGCTACCTTCAAGCTTTCGGACTTCGGCCTCTCCCCGCCCAACATCGCCGGGTTCGTGACGGTGGAGGACGAGATGAGGCTCCAGATAGTGCTGGTGGCCCGCCTGCAAGGCTGAGGCGCGCCACGGACAGGCCTCCCCCGCCTTCATGAGGGACTACAATGGTGGCGGAGGGAGACCAGGTGCCCAGGACAGGCATCGCCCACCTGCCGCTGCACGGCGGAACGGCCCCGCCCTGGCTCTTCCAGCGCATGGTGCACCTGTCGCGCTACCTCCTGCTGGTCCTGGCCGAGGAGTTCGGGCCGCAGGAGGTCCTGCGCCGACTCTCGGACCCCTTCTGGTTCCAGGCCCTGGGCTGCCTGCTGGGGTTCGACTGGCACTCCTCGGGCCTGACCACCGTCGTCTGCGCCGCCCTGAAGGAGGGGTTGCGCGGGGTCGAGGCCGATGCCGGGCTGTTCATCGCGGGAGGCAAGGGGCGCACGTCCCGCAGGACACCTGCCGAGATCGAGGCGCTGGCCGAGCGCTTCTCCTTCGACCCCAGGCGCCTGGTCTACGCGTCGCGCATGAGCGCCAAGGTAGACTCGGCGGCCCTGCAGGACGGCTATCAGGTCTACCACCACACCATCTTCTTCACGGCCGACGGCCACTGGGCGGTGATCCAGCAGGGGATGAACGAGGCGACGCGCTACGCCCGCCGCTATCACTGGTTGGGGGACGAGGTTGAGGACTTCGTCTGCGAGCCTCATAAGGGGGTGGTGTCGGAAGCGGTAGGTACGGCTCTCAACATGGTGGCCCGCGAGGCCGCCCCCGCCAGGGAGCTGAGCGCACAACTGGCTCGCGAGGGGCCGGAGCGCATCGTCCGCGATTTGGAGCGACTGCGCCGCCTGGAACTGCCCCGCCGTCACCACCTGGAGGCAGAGGACTTCGACCCGCGACGGCTGGAAGCGGGGCTGCTACGGGCCTATCAGCGACAGCCACGCGACTTCGAGGAGCTGCTGGGCACCGAAGGGGTAGGCGCCAAGACGGTGCGGGCCTTGGCCCTGGTGAGCGAGGTAGTCTACGGGGCGCCCGCATCCTACCGCGACCCGGCCCGCTACTCCTATGCGCACGGCGGCAAGGACGGCCACCCCTATCCCGTCGACCGCGAGACCTACGACCGCACGGTGCAAGCCCTCAAGCGGGCGGTGGAGCGGGCGCGGCTGGGCCAGCGTGAAAAGCTGGACGCCCTGCGCCGCCTCTCCCTCGCCCTCCCCCAGGAGTGCTGAGGTCGCAGCGTTGCGAGTGCGGGAGCTTCATCCCTGGGACCTGGACCCCCAGGAGGCCATGCGCCTGCAGCGGGAGCTGGCGCGGCGCGTCGTCGTGGCCGGAGGGCCTTCGCAGGTGCGGTATGTGGCCGGGGCCGACCTGGCCTTCGTCGGCAGCAGCCGCGTCGGCGGCACCGCTCGCGCCGCCGTAGTGCTCCTCTCCTACCCCGAGCTGGAGCCGGTGGCCCAGGTGCTGGAGGAGGCCCCCGTGACCTTCCCTTACATCCCCGGACTGCTGGCCTTCCGCGAGGCGCCAGCCCTGGCCCGCGCCTTCGCCCGCCTGGAGCCTGCCGCTGACCTGGTGCTGGTGGACGGGCACGGCCTGTCCCATCCCCGCCGCTTCGGCATCGCCTGCCACCTCGGGCTGCTGCTGGAGGTGCCCACCATCGGCTGCGCCAAGTCGAGGCTGGTGGGCGAGCACGGCCCCGTGCCCGACGAGTCCGGCGCCTGGACGGAGCTGTGGCACGAGGGGGAGGTGGTAGGCCTGGTGGTGCGGACCAGGGCCGGCTCGCAGCCTCTCTACGTCTCCCCAGGGCACCTTATCGGCCTGGAAGAGGCCGCCCGGTGGACGCTGGCCCTGTGCCGCGGACAGCGCCTGCCCGAGCCCACCCGCCTGGCCGACCTCCTCTCCAAGGGCCGACTGCCCCCTCCCGCCGCCCAGCAGCCTCGCCTGTTCTGACCGCGCCCTCCTGCTAAAATGGACTGGGAGGTACAGGGACATGGCCGAGGCAGGGCAGCTGGCCCGCGAACTGCGCGAGAAGCTGGACGAAGCCCTGGACCGTCTTTGACATAGCTCGACTGGAGCGCGAGGCCCACGAACTGGAGGCACGGGCCGCCGAACCTGATTTCTGGAACGACCCCCAAGAGGCCCAGCGCCTCATGCGCCGCCTGTCCGACCTGCGCCAGCAGGTGGAGACGTGGCGCGGTCTCGACTCCCAGCTCCGCGAGCTGACGGAGCTCCTCTCTCTGGCCCAGGCTGACGGCGACGAGCGGCTGCTGGAGGAGGTGGAGGAGGAGCTGGAGGCCCTGGCCCATCGCCTGGACGAGCTGGAGCTGTCGCTCGCCCTCTCGGGCCCCTACGACCGCCGCGACGCCATTCTGGCCATCCATGCCGGCGCCGGCGGCACCGATTCCCAGGACTGGGCCCAGATGCTGCTGCGCATGTACTTGCGCTGGGCCGAGCGCCGGGGCTACCAGGTAAACGTCCTGGACATCTCCCCCGGAGAGGAGGCGGGCATCAAGAGCGCCACCGTGGAGGTCTCTGGTCCCTACGCCTACGGCTGGCTCAAGGCCGAGAAGGGGGTCCACC